>CAZRKL010000026.1:0-4526 GCA_964600595.1 uncultured Leptolinea sp. | reverse complement strand
GGAGAGCGGAAAAGCCCACGAGCCGTATTCATGATCACCCAAAAACTTAGTCCGCTCTGTTTCGTAAGAATCCACCGGCAGACTGGCGGTAAAGTAGTTTTCTTGCCGGTCGTTCATCATGAAAGCCGCCTGCTTGAGTATCACCCTCCCTTTGGGCAAATGGAATGCTTTACTTTGCATGGTTTGTGGAACCCAATCGGCATTTGTCAGTTGTTTTAGCGCATCAAAATGCGAGTATTCCACAACAGGAATGACATCCAGGTCAACAGCATCAACTCCGCAGTTGGTGATTTTAATTTTTCGCAATTCACAGGGAGCGTCTGGAGGTACGATTATGGTGGTATCGGTTTTTATTGCCCCCACTTTCGTCACCAGTCGGGTATATCCCAACCCGATATGGCAGGCGTATTCATCCAATGGTTTCAACCCCGGAACCAACCAGGGTGACACGACCTCATACTTACCATCTTTCCGGGTCCGCAGATAAAGCGTCTCCCCTTTGAAACAGGAAGAGGGGAGCTGTGCAACATAAAAAGTGATCCGATTTAAACCTGGATCGCCCTTGCATAACAATGCGCCGCCGGTATTATCCACAAAACCGCCAAAGCGCATATCTCCGATATAGTTGATCCATTTACGGGGCGTACGCGGATCGGTGATGATATATTCCCGATTGGAATCATCAAAATACCCAAAGGAATGGTTGGATTTCATAGCTACCTGACCTGGGTTCGGAATGAATCTAACAGATTATTCGATTTCAACAACCACATTCACATTTTTCTGTTGCGCTTTGGGGGCAGGGATTAAATTCCCATCCAGTTGCACACCATCCACAGAAATCCGACAGGTTTTGCCCGGTCCCTTTCGGTGGAATGTGAAATCGTAACGAACACCGCGGAAGATGCGGGTTACCTGATACTCCTTCCAGGAAGCAGGAATACAAGGTTGGATGAACAATCCATCATATTCAGGTCGCACACCCAGAATGTGCTGTGTCACCGCAACAAAATTCCAGGCAGCAGTTCCGGTGAGCCAGCTGTTTTTGGCTTCCCCATGAGATGGGGCGTCTTTGCCCGCAATCATCTGGGCATATACATATGGTTCGCAGCGGTGGATCTCTGAGAGATTTTCCCGGTAGGAAGGGTTGATTCGCAGGTAGTAATCCAAAGCGCGGTCTGCATTCCCCAGCCTGGTTTCAGCGATCATTATCCAGGGATTGGTGTGGCAGAATACACTGGCATTCTCTTTATATCCTGGCGGGTAAGAGGTGATTTCTCCCAGCTCCAGCCGGTAATGTGTGTAACCTGGCTGATGCAACACCAGTCCATGTTTTGAGATCAGGCGGTCGGCAACACTATCGAGCGCCTTTTTTGCCCGTCCGTCTTTCAACCCCAAACCGGCCATCACGAATATGCCCTGAGGTTCAATGAATATCTGCCCCTCATCACATTCCTTCGAGCCAACTGGTTTGCCATCGTCGCGGTATGCTCTGCGGAACCACTCACCATCCCATCCGGCTTCCCAGACAATCTTTTCAAATTTATCAGCTTCGCGCAAATATTTCTCAGATGCCTTGCCATGGTGTTTTGCGATGGCATCCATTTCCTGGGCAGCGAGAATGAACAAGCCTGCAATTAATACCGACTCAGCAGTTTTACCTTCTTTGTTGACTGTTGTCTGGAAAGATTGACCAGGTTCACTTGAAAAACAATTCAGGTTTAAGCAATCGTTCCAGTCTGCCCTGCCGATCAGAGGCAGCCCATGCGGACCGGTGCGGTCGAGCGTATATTGAAGGCTGCGTTCCAAATGTTCAAAGAGTGGGGCGGCGTTATCCGGGTTGCTGTCAAAAGGCACAATCTCATCCAGAATGCTCCAATCAGCGGTCTCTTTAAGGTAAGCAGCAACCGCCAGTACCAGCCAGAGGGGATCATCATTGAAATTTGAACCAATATCATTGTTGCCGCGTTTGGTCAGCGGCTGGTATTGGTGATACGCGCCGCCATTCTCCATTTGTGTTGAAGCCAGATCAAGGATCCTCTGGCGGGCTTTTTCTGGAATCATGTGCACAAAGCCCAGGAGATCCTGGGTTGAGTCGCGGAAACCCATTCCCCGCCCGATGCCAGTATCGAATCCGCTGGCAGATCTGGACATATTGAATGTAGCCATACATTGATAGGCGTTCCAGATATTAATTATTCGGTTCAGGTGAATCTCTGGAGTATCAACCTGGCAGGCGTTCAGCAATTGATCCCAATACTTTTGCAATTTGAAAAAAGCTTCATCGACTGCTGCCGGATTGGAATATTGCTCAATTTTTGCTTTTGCACCATCCTTGCGGATGATCTGGCTGCCAACGGGGAAAAATTTATGCTCCCGGGGGTTTTCCTGATAACCAAGCAAAAATATGATCTTTTGCCTGGCTCCTGGTGCAAGATGGATCTTAACCTGGTGAACACCAACGGGTGCCCAGCCAACTGCCAGGCTGTTACTGCACTTACCGGTTTCAACCGCAAGTGGATGATCCCAGCCGCGGTAAGGACCCAGAAAGCCTTCCCGTTGTGTGTCATAGCCAGTTACCGGGGCTGAACAGGAGAAGAACGCGTAATGATCGCGTCGCTCGCGGTATTCAGATTTATGGTATACCACTCCGGGTTCCACTTCCACTTCTCCAACGGAGTAATTCCGCTGAAAGTTGGTGGCGTCGTCATTGGCATCCCACAGGCAAAATTCAACCGAAGCAAACAGATCCAGATCCACAGCTTCGGACCTTTCATTTGTTACTTCACATTCCCAGATTTCGAGGTTTTCCCCCAGAGGAACAAAATATCTTGTCT
Source organism: uncultured Leptolinea sp. (assembly GCA_964600595.1). Classification (GTDB taxonomy): domain Bacteria; phylum Chloroflexota; class Anaerolineae; order Anaerolineales; family Anaerolineaceae; genus DAIOEK01. The sequence goes on along the minus strand of CAZRKL010000026.1, from coordinate 1,689 downwards.
GAGAGACAATTCCGGCGTATCTGCCTTTGATGATGGTATATCCCATCCCATGCCGGCAGCTATATTCATCCAACTGCTTCTTGACCGGCTGCCAGGATGGTGACCAGTAATCACCGCTATTGCTATCCCGCAGGTAGATATATCGCCCGCCAATATCGAGCGGAGCGTTATTGTACCGGTAGCGGGTTAGACGGCGCAGCCGTGCATCTTTATAAAATGAATATCCACCTGCCGTATTGGAAATCAAGCCAAAGTATTCTTCGCATCCCAGATAATTCATCCATGGCAGGGGAGTATCAGGACGGGTGATAACGTATTCACGGCGTTCGTCGTCAAAATTGCCAAATTGCATTCGTACACCTCAGTGATAGTAATAAATTTCTTCCTATATATGATACTTGATTGGATCAGATATTACAGACCATTCTGTTTGTTTTTTACAGCAAGCTACAAAATGACCTTCTTCCACCTGGCGAAGCTCCGGGAAGCAGGTTTTGCATTCCGCATCACGTTCATCCATGCCGCAACGTTCATAGTAAACACAGCCCTGCCAATCGAGAGCCGGCTGGGTTGTCGCTTCCAGAATCCCTTCCACTTCCTGCCATTTTTTATCCAGGCGCGGAACGGATGCCATGAGCATCCTGGTATAAGGGTGGATCGGATTTGAGAATATTTTGCCGGTATCTCCCATCTCAACCACTGCGCCTCGATAGAGGATGATCGCCCGCTCGCTGATGTAATATCCCAATGAGAGGTCGTGTGTGATGAACAGGACAGATAACCCCCGGGCTTTTAAATCTACGAGCAAATTCAATACATCCATACGGGTGGAGGCATCGAGCATACTGATAATTTCATCTGCGATCAGGAAATGAATATCCAGAAGCAGCGCGCGTGCGATCAGGAAGCGCTGGAGTTGCCCACCGCTTAATTGGTGTGGGAATTTGTTCAATACATGTTCAGGATTCAAACCAACATGTTCCAGAGTCTGGTTAACTTGATTCTTCCACTTGAAAGAATTCAAGTCAGGATAAAACTCTTCCTTAATGATATTGAACACCCTGTCTGCTTTGTAGATGGGATTATATGAGCTGAATGGATCCTGAAACACGCCCTGAACTCGCCGGTAATATTGTTTCAGACCTTCGCCTTTGATGGTCGATATATCTTTGCCATTAAAGAAGATGTTGCCCGAGTTGATTCCTATCAATTTAAGGATCATCTTTCCGATGGTGCTTTTTCCGCTGCCACTTTCACCAATCAGCGAAACCACCTCTCCCGGCACAAGATTAAAACTGACATTGCGAACCGCGCGGAGTTCTTTACCGCCGAATGTCCCTACCTTGTAGATCTTAGAGATATTCTCAAGTCTTAACATCTTCTAGAACTCCTTCCAGCAGGCAACCCAGTGGTCTTTATCAACTTCAACGAAAGGCGGTACTTCGAGGCATTTTTCATAAGCCAGCGGACAGCGATCCCTGAACCGGCATCCTTCCGGTGGATTCAACAACAGCGGCGGATTCCCGGGGATCCCCTTCAATTTCTTTTCTGTATGCTTCACACCCACTTCTGGCAAAGATGAGATCAACAGCTTGGTATATGGGTGTCTCGGATTTCGGATGATCACCGGAGTGGCTGCCTTTTCTGCCAATTGCCCGGCATACATGATGAGGATGGTGTCAGAAATCT
>CAZRKL010000025.1:0-22442 GCA_964600595.1 uncultured Leptolinea sp. | reverse complement strand
GATCAGTAGGGACAGTTTCAGTGAATCCAGGTGTGGGTGTCTCCGTTGAGATGGCTTCTTCGGTGGGGGTGTCAACCGGTGTGGAAGTATCATCCACCGGCAGGGTGGGTGGGACCGGAGTATCGCCGGGAAGTTCACCAGTTGGCTCAATCGTGTTCTGTTCAACTCCAGAATCCGATCCATTTGTTTCAGGAGTAGATTCAATGATCATTTCGGGGGTTGGTGTCTCAGTATCATATGTTTGCGCGGTTACCGGTTGTACCGAGATCGAAAACAGGGGAAGGGTTAGAAATACGCCAATGAGAATTATGGAATATACTTTTATTACTGTTCGATGTTTTTCCATTTTCATTTAGATACCTATAAAGTCAGTTGGTTATTTGCACGGATAGATAAAAATCTATATACATAATATCGGTTAGAAATTGGATATTTTAGAAACCTAACTTGTTTGTAATGCTATTGTAAGTTTTAGGTTAGGTCGAGGAATGAAGTCAAACAAGGTAAGAGAAACAAGCAAAGGACTTAATTATGAAACCAATCGAGATGCTGACCACCATAAATTTCAATGAGGATGAGGTTAACCTGGTCAAAGAATCTTCGCGTCAGGTGAAGGTTAAATTTCTGCCCTCAAGAAAAGCGGAAGATATTCCCCGTGAGGTTTGGGAAAAAATTGAAATATTGTATACCGACAGAGTATTACCCCAACCTGAGTGGGTTCCCAATTTGAAATGGATCCAATTCCATTATGCTGGTATCGATTTTGCTTTACAGCATCCTCTAATGCAAGGCAGTGGAATTACATTTACCACGCAGAGTGGCTCTTCAGCAAGCCAGGTGGCTGAGTATATTGTTATGATGCTGCTGGTGCTCGGTCATAAGCTGCCTGAAATGATCCGCCATCAATCTGAAAAATTATGGTCTCCCAAACGGTGGGATATTTTTAGCCCACAGGAACTGCGCGGTTCAACCGTGGGATTGATTGGTTATGGCAGCATTGCCCGTCAAACCGCCCGTTTATTACAGCCTTTTGGCGTGCAGATCCTGGCAGTGAAAAGGAACGTATTCCAACCTCAAGACCAGGGTTACTTATTGGAAGGACAGGGTGACCCGGATGGAGATTTCTTCACCCGGCTTTATCCAATGCAGGCGATCCAGTCGGTGATTCGAGAATGTGATTTTATTGTGATTACTCTCCCACTGACTACCCATACCCGACACTTAATTGGAGCAGAGGAGTTAAGCGTGTGTAAACCTACTGCTTACATAATCAACGCATCTCGTGGTGGTATTATCGATGAAGATGCTCTGCTGAAAGCTTTGGATGAAAACAAATTGGCAGGCGCCGCGCTGGATGTGTTTCAACAGGAACCTCTCCCCGCTGAGCATCCTATTTGGACACAAGCCAATGTACTGGCCACTCCGCATATTGCCGGTAACAGCCGTTTCTATAATCAACGATCTGTAGCCCTCTTTACCGAAAACCTGAATAGATATCTGGCCGGAGAACCACTGTTCAATGTCTATAATCCCGAGCATGAATACTAAAATTGTGAATTTTGTATTGACATTATATTCACCTTTGCCATTTTCCCGTAAAACTGGGAAAATGATGAGGGAGTAACCTATATGAAAATCAGTATTTGGTGGATCAGAAGAGATCTTCGCATTCAACGTAATCCTGCATTAGAAGAAGCATTGGCTAATAGCGAGGCTGTTATCCCTCTTTATATCCTCGACGCACGTCTGCTTTCAAAAAAGGCGGACAAGCGATTGTCGTTCCTCTTCGAAGCCATAGCATCTCTGGATCGGGATTTACGTGAACAAGGCAGCCAGTTGTGGATAAAATCAGGTGATCCAGCAACAGTATTGCAAGAGGTAGTCAACCAGACAGGTGCTGAAGCGGTTTTTGCAGAGGCAGATTATTCACCCTACGCAAGGCAACGCGATCAACAAATAGCTTACTCCTTACCACTTTGGCTGGTTCATGGATTAACCATCTTCCCGCCCGGAGTGGTAGTTAAAGAAACGGGATGTCCTTATACGGTATTTACACACTTTAGCAGGGTGTGGAAATCGCTTCCCCTGCCAGGTGGAATCACTACCCAACCGCTTAAAAATAAAATACCATCTCCGCAATCCATCAAACTGGAGAGTGTAACTCTTCCCGCCTTTACCTCTATTCCTAACTTTCCTGCGAATGAAAAAGCTGCACAGGACAGAATAGATCATTTTATTGCCAGCAAGTTATATCAATATGCTGATTTACGCGATCGCATGGATCTGGATGGCACTTCGCGGTTATCACCTTATCTTCGTTTTGGTCTGCTCTCTCCTTTATACACCGTGCAGCGGGCAATGGCGGCTATTGATGACGCGCCTGATGCCAAAGCCCGGTTAAATGCTGAAACCTGGTTAAATGAACTTATCTGGCGGGAGTTTTACATATCCGTCTTGCATCATTTCCCCGAAGTTCTCGAAAGCTCCTTCCGCAGGGATTTGCGAAATATTAAATGGCGGAAAGAACCACATGATTTTGACCTCTGGAAAAATGGATTAACTGGATACCCGGTAGTTGATGCCGGCATGCGCCAGTTAAAGGAATCTGGTTGGATGCATAACCGTGCCAGGATGATAACAGCTTCATTCCTGGTGAAGGATTTGCTTATTAATTGGCAGGATGGCGAAGCCTGGTTTATGGAGAATCTGATCGATGGCGATCCTGCTGCGAATAATGGCGGCTGGCAGTGGACGAGCGGCGTCGGTACTGACGCTGCCCCATATTTCCGGATATTTAATCCGGTATTACAGGGTGAAAAATTTGACCCGTCTGGGGATTACATTCGCCGCTGGGTTCCAGAATTAACAGTTGTTCCCGCAGAATACATACACAAACCCTGGTTAATGCCTGACAAAATGCAGGATGATCTGGGCGTAAAGATCGGAGAACACTATCCATTTCCGATGGTGGATCATCGAGAGGTAAAAAGCCGTACACTCGCGGCATACGCAACAGGTGAACCCCGCGCAGTGATGGATGGTTGTCCATCATAATATTTTGGTGAAAATAGCAATCAGACATACAATATGACAGGACTTCCTGTCATATTTCTTTTATAGGTGGATTAATGATCAACAACCAGTGGTATGTTATTTTAGAATCATCTGAGCTGCGCAAAAAGCCATTGGGTGTTACCCGATTGGGAGCGAAACTGGTTCTCTGGCGGGATACCCGAGGAATAGCTCATGCTGCCATGGATATATGCCCACATCGCGGCGCAGCGTTTTCTGTTGGGGAAGTAATTAACGATCACATTCAGTGCCCATTCCATGGGTTTGAATTTGATGGAACTGGCGCTTGCAAAGTTATTCCTGCGAACGGCTGGACTGTTCCTCCGCCAAAGGCGATGAAGGTAAAAACGTTTCCAGTACGTGAAGAATATGGATATATCTGGTTATGGTGGGGAGATCTAAAAGATGAATATCCATCCTTACCCTGGTTTGAGGATCTGGATAATTCATTCTCTTATGCTGGTTATCAAGCACATTGGCCGGTTCACTATTCCCGGGCAATTGAAAACCAGCTGGATGTAATTCACCTGCCATTTGTTCATGCAACAACAATCGGTAGAGGAAACAAAACCATAGTTGATGGTCCACTTGTGCGAGTAAACAATAATGAAATGGACATTTGGGTTTATAACCGGCGGGAAAATGGAAAATCAGCACGGAAAACTACAGAACTACCTGTCCCGAGTCGCCCGCCGTTTCTTCGCTTTATTTTTCCCAACAATTGGATGAACCGGATCAGTGATGATTACCGCATTACGGTTAGTTTCGTTCCGGTGGATGATCACAATACTCTTTTTTATTTACGGAATTATATGCGGAAACTGGCTGTACCCGGCCTTGCCTGGTTTGCAGCCTGGGCGTCTATTCCTTCCGCCAGGGTGATATTAAATCAAGACCGAAGAATTGTTCTTACCCAAATTCCAGATCGCAGTGATTTATTTATGGATGAAAAACCAATCCCGCAGGATGGTCCAATCATTCAATACCGGAGAATTAGAAATCAGTTACAGAAATCAGAAAACAATTAAGTTTTCTCGCTATGGTTGGTATCTAATCTTTTCCTAAATTCACCAGGCGATCCCAAAAAGATAAATTTCCTTCTTGTTTCACCAGCAGTATTCCATTCAGGGCATCTAAAGTGAATGATTCTGTTTCATTTTGAGAAGTTATTTCGGCGATCCAGACTGGATATAAAACCAACTGGTAAAGAACTACGAACATCTCGTGCGAGCTGTAAGAAATATCTTCAGCTATATTGGGTATCGACAAATTCGCCTGAGCTTTTTCGAGTTTAAAAGCGATTTGCCTGGCAATCAGCGACGCCTCTGCAAGTGTAACCTGGTATGTCTCTGCCAGCCAATCTGCAACATACTCCGGACGGTAGTCCAGCATGTCTTGGAAATTTAAAGTATCAATGATCTGTTCTAATTCTTCCCGGTGATGTTTGCAGGCTGGAACACATACATCTTGCCGTAAGATTGGATGAGAACCCTGGATTTTTTTTGCGGGTTTGTTCTTTTCAGAAACCATATATGAATAGTGCAGTAGCCCCCCCAATTCAAACCACCAGATGGGTAGATACACTCCAGTCATAACCGGCTGGATGGAGCTACGCGGGTCATCTCTTTGGATAAACCATTTCTGCAATGAATTCAATGCCGCTTTTTTTGTTAAACGGGCTGGGAAAATAGCCGAGGGTCCGGTATAGGTGTCTGTGTCAGGAATTATCTTTACGTATACGCTCTTGCAGTATGGGCAAGTCATGCTTAGCTGGGTATCGGCTAATATGAATGTTGCATTACAACCCTGGCAGGAAAATGCAGAGTTTCCGTGAGGCTGGCTGTGTCCCTTCAAGGTCGCCATCGATAGAAAGAAATCGCTCTCTCCATCTGGTGTGTTTTGTTCCTGTCTTTCCCTGATTTCACAATACTCACAAGTCAAAGATGCGCCATCTGGAGCAAACACCATCCTGCCGCCGCATTTTGGGCAGGTAAATCGCTCTGCGCTGATATCATTGGTTTCTATCTTGTTTATGGGGATATTATTGGGGTTGATAATTTCATCAGGTGTAAGTTTACCCTGCAAGATCATCCACTCCCTTCTGGCGGGCATGTGGAAAGGTTGTGCAGATAATACTTCTTCTAGAAGTTGTTTTTTTTCATCCGGATTAGTGGAAACCTTTGCCAGCCAGTATTGCGCTTCGAGGCGTTCTTCACTGTCTGCATCCAGTGAAAGGAGCCACTCGAGGAAGAATCTGGCTTCCTTTTCATCTCCAACCCTGGCAGCAGCCGAGCCGCGCACCAATAGATCCCTTGTTGCTGTTGACATGCGTTTATTATAGGGTCGATTACCAAATTCTTAAAACTATTTGCTTCAGACTTTTATAGATTTCAGAATGTGGGTGATCTCAGTAATGAGTTTTTCGGATTCTGCAAGTTCGTCATTTTCGCTGGTAATTTCGATAATTCGCTCTGGATGAAAAAGCACTTCTGCTAATTCAAGCAATTCTGGTCTCACAACAAGCAAAGCAATTTTGTAGTTTCCCCGCTTGATGAGACCCAAAGCAGATTGCCACCCGTGATCCAATTCCAATTCCAAAGGCCCCAGCTCATCAATAATAAGGAGATCACATTGTTCAATGGAAGACAATACTTGATTGCCCCAACGGATTCCTTCGGCCTGGATAAACCATTTGCCAAATTGAATTTCGTGGGTGTTTAATTGAGTTGATGAGATCAGCAGACATTGTTCTCCGGTGAGGATATCCTTTGCCCAGATCCTCTCCTTTTTTCCCGCCTTATATTCCGCGGTTGAAAGAATACCCGCAACTCTAAAACCGGCGTTTTGGATACCCTGAGCAATAGATTGGCAGATGGGTGTTTTGCCCGCCCCCCGCCAACCGCTGAGAATCCAGATATTTAGATCCACTGCACCTGCCGTTTCCCTTCAACCTCGATGATCTTGACAGGTACCGAATAAATCTGGGTCAAATTGATGTCACTTACAACATCCGCAGTGCTGCCTGTGGAAACTACCTGACCTTTATTCATCAAAATGGTATCGTCGCTGATGGCAAGAGCAATCTCCGGCTCGTGCGTGGTCATGAGGATGGTCGTTCCCTCTTCTCTCAGCTTTCGCAGTATTTTTATCAACCTGTACTTATTACTCAAATCGAGATGGGATGTGGGTTCATCCAGTAAGAGCAATCGTGGCTTTTGGGTAAGAGCGCGGGCTGCCAATACAAGTTGTCTTTCGCCGCCGCTTATGCCAAGTATGGAACTGCTATAAAGATGTGAAATCCCCACCCGTTCCAATGCCTCGAAAGCAATTTCCTGATCCGCATCAGAAGGCATGCCGAGGGGTGGCAGGTAAGGCGCCCTTCCAAGGAGTACATACTCCAGCACGGTATACTCAAAAGGAATATGTTCACTCTGGGGGATAAGCGCGATGAGTTTTCCAAGAGATTTTCTACTGAAATTCTGCAGTGGTTTACCAAGCAACGAGATGTTCCCCTTCCAGTTGCGTAACCAACCTAAAGCCAGGAATAACAATGTGGTTTTACCTGCGCCGTTGGGTCCCAGAATGGAAGCAATTTTTCCTTCATTTATCTGAAGGTTCAATCCATTGATGACTGGCGGACTTTTCTTCTCATAACCAAAAAAGACATTCTCAAAGGAAAGAAAATCCTGATTCATTTTTCCACCTTTAAGCCATGTGAAATCATCAGCAATATGAATACCAGGGCACCGAGCAGGGATGTGAGAATTCCAAGAGGAATCTCGCCAGGTAAGAGTGTCCGGGCAAGGTCATCGCATAAAATGGCAAAGATGCCCCCAAGGAGCATGGATGCGGGCAAGGTCAGGCGCGTATCAGACCCGAACAATCGCCGGGCGATGTGGGGCATGATTAAGCCGACCCAACCAACCATACCAGCTACTGAAATTACCGCAGCAGTTGGAAATACCGCTACAGTCAAAAGCAAAATGCGCTCCCGTTTTGGTGCTGCTCCCATCGAGAATGCGGTTTCTTCACTCAATGCCAATAAATTTAACCGCCAGCGGAAAAGATACAAAATTAGCAAACCTGCCAGCGTGGCGGGCAGGATGGAAATCAGTTGTCTCCAGGTTATGCTGGATAATCCTCCCAGCAGCCAGAAAGTAATCTCGGGCAGTTGTTTTAATGGGTCAGCGATATATTTCAACACGCCCAATCCGGCAGAAAACAATGCCGAAACCGCGATACCAGCCAGTACCAGGCGCAATACCCAGCCGCCGTAACGGATTTTTCTTCCCAGTAGATAGGATAATCCCAGTCCGATTAACGCAAAGATCACAGCCATGCTTTGGGTGTAAACAGCTGCCCCGCCGAGAAAAACAATACAAAATGCTGCACCAAACGCGGCTCCCTGAGATACGCCGAGAAATCCCGGTTCTACCAGCGGGTTGGAAAAAAGCATTTGAAAGACGGTTCCAGATGCAGCCAGCGTTACCCCAAGCAGAAGAGCTGTCAATAACCTGGGTAACCGCAAATTCAATATTAATCGTTGAGCAAGTTCATCTGTGTTTATCTGTTCGATTGAGATCAAACCAGGTGAGGGGTATCTGCCCAGAAAAAGAGAAAACAGGAATAGGCTTATTAAGCCTATTCCTAACCAGATGAGAATTGCGCGGCGCGATGTTGTTGTGGTCTGTGTTCTAACAAGAGCGGCTGTCTTTATTGCTGAATTCAAGGCAGAACACCTCTAAATGTAGGTTGGATTTTTTCTTCAATAAATTTTGCATCCAGATTATAAAGTGTTTGATAGAAATCTGATGTTGTTTCCAGAATGTCAAAATCCGGGAACTTGTCGGGATGCAGGTTGGCAGCCAGCCAACTCACCCCTAGCGCCCAGCGCGTGTCAGGTTGATCCCAACTGTATAGATCACCGGGGAAAGCGAAGAGGCGGTTTTCTTTTACCGCCCGCAGCGATTTCCATTGAGGGTCTTCTTTTAATTGTGCCACCACTTCCACCGGGTTTGCTGTATAGGCGATGATATAGATATTATCTGCATCCCACGCGGCAATCTGTTCCAGGGTTACTTTGGTCCAGCCTTTGGCCGGATTGGCGTCTGCCCAAACCGGCGATCCACCTGCAATCTGCACGATTTGGGTCTGCATCCATTCCATGGGTGGAACGTTGAATGCAATTGCCCCATCCTTATCGGTGTAATACAGCATCAGCACCGATGGCTTTTCAGCCACATCCTGGAGTGATGCCTGAATTCCTTCCACCGTTTGGGTAAAGTATCCGAGCACTTCTTTGGCGCGGTCTTCGGATTGGAATATTTTACCCAATATCGTCATATCCCGCTCGTATTGGTCAGGAGTTTCGAAGTCGATATAAACTACTGGAATATTTAATTCTTCAAGAGGTTTCCCAATAGTTTCAGCAACAGAACTCTTCAAAATAACAAGGTCTGGTTGGGTTGCCGCTATTTGCTCTGCACCCGCATCACTCTGAAGGAGAGTTTTTGCATCATAATTTGGATCTATTAGAGAGATGAAGTTACTGCTGCCTTGAGCAGCGTTTCCGATTGCTACAATTCTTTCTGATGCCTGCGGGAAAGAATAGACTGCATCCAGTACCATAAAGAGAGCTCTGCCTGTAACGACGATTCGCGTGGGTGCCTTGGCAAAACTAACTTCGCGTCCGAGGGCGTCAACGATGGTAAAACCCTCGCCAGTTGGTGCATTCGAGGCTGGTTCTGCAGGCTTTGACTCAGCCGGAACATCTGTAACGGCAGGTAATTCTGTTGGCTCGCTAACAGGTGGTATGCTGGGTGAGCAAGCGCCAAGAATGAAAATGATCATAATGCAAAACAGTATTTTTTTCATTGAGAACTCCTCAAAAAGAAAATCTGCAAATTCTGTGAATATTTTATTGGTAATAATTAATAATTAATAACTCAATTATTGAGTATTCACAGAATATAGTATATTTCTGTGATTTGATTTTGTCAATTTCAGGATGCTGAATTTACTGGGATACCTGTCAAATTACATTTATCTTGGGCAGAATGTCATATCTGGTTTTCTGAGGTTTCCCGAACAATAATCATCCGCCGGTATGAAAAAAGAAATTTCAGGCTCCAATGATTATATAAAAGCCGGGTGAACCATCCCTTCACTCCCGGTTTGTGTTCATATTCAATATGTTCTTCCAGATTCGTTTTATCAATACCTGCAGCTGTAAAAGAATGTTGGTGTACCCATTTTTTCAGTGGACCCTCTACCTGCGTATCAATAAACCCATGCAATGGATCTACCCGTGAGTGTTGAGCCACCCATCGCACCGGAAATGGACCAAACCAAAAGCGGAGCTGTGTGGTTGAGTTTTCAGCAAGTGGTTCCATGGATATTATCTCTACAAAGACCGGTGGAGGAGACAGCTTCTTGAGAGCAGTACTATCTTTGTGAAAAAAAGCAACCCGTTCAACTGGAACGGGTAAACAGGTTTGGTAGTGGAAAATTGGCATTATCTTGGTTTTGTTTCCAGTAGGAATTCAATTCTGTGAATGATTTGATCCGGCTCATCCAGAATAATTGTATGGGGAAATGAATTTTCTGGGACGTAATTTCTGAAACCTTCTCCACCCAGAACAACAGCAGGCAGGGGCTCAGGAATTCTCCGGATAAGTTCATGTAATTTATCGGCGTTGCTGGCAGTATCAGGCATGGTGGAGCTGAATAATACTAGCCGGGGTCGCAGTGTACTTAGAACTTCCTCAAGCCTGTCCAGACTGAGATCTGCGCCAAGATAAATCACGTTCCATCCACGCAGGCGCATAAGAACGACGATCATCACCAAACCGAGTTGATGATGTTCGCCCGGCATACACCCAGCCAGAATGACACCATTCCGGTATGGTTCGGGGGCTGCATTCAACAGGCTAAGTAATTGCTCCTGGAAGAAATGTGAAGCAAAATGCTCCACCGCAACCGGAATTTCTTTGCGATGCCACATTTCACCGATCTCTACCATGGTGGGCTTAATTAGTTGATGGAAGATCTGCTCAACCGGATAAAGCGAGAATGCCTGACGCATAGCTTCTGTAGCGGTTTTTTCATTTAACGCCCGCAGTGAAGTGCTTACTGTTAATCGTATGTTCTCAAGAGATAATGGTTTTTCGGTAGGCAGATGCTCCTGAACGGCAGGATCAATTCCCGATTCGCGCATCTGGGCAAGTTTCCGTGCTGCTTGACCGATGTTCATCCCGTTTTCTATCTGTTCTTTTAACCAGCGCAGGGTTTGCACATCATACTCGGAGTATAAACGATACCCCTGCCCTCCCCGGCTGGGTGTTGGGAGACCATAGCGTCGTTCCCAGGCACGTAAAGTGACAGGTAATAACCCTACCATTTGGGCTACAGCCTTGATATTATAAGAAGGTCTATTTAAATCACTGTAGGTTTGTCTTTCCATAAGCAAATGGTAGCATTTGTATAGGAGATGTGTCGATATTTTGTATAATGTGCAAGAGAATATTATGGTGTCTAAGGAGAGAATATGTCAGGTGATCACTTTCCAGTGTTGTTACTCCTTGCCCGGCCAGGTGCCGGTAAGAGCGAAGTAATTCATTATTTGAAACAGCTTTCCCCCGAAGAAAGGGTTTCACGTTTTCATGTGGCAGATATTCTGGAGATTGATGATTTTCCCATGTTGTGGACCTGGTTTGAAGAGGATGACATCCTTCAGAAAATGGGACATCCAAGATTGCACAGCGATTCTCAAGGTTACTTTTTAGGGCAGCATCTCTGGGATCTCCTTATTGAAAGAATTTGTCTGGATTATCAAAAACTACTTCGAGATAAACCCGACGCTGGGGATAAAAATACAGTTCTGGTGGAGTTTTCACGCGGAACTGAACACGGCGGTTATGCTAGCGCATTTAATCATTTATCAAAAGAGATTCTTGAAAAATTGGTTGTAATTTATGTTCAAGTATCTTGGGAGGAATCTCTACGTAAAAATCGCAAGAGATTTAACCCGGACAAACCAGATAGCATTCTTCAGCACTCCCTGCCAGATGAGAAGCTTGAAAAACTCTATCGCTACAATGATTGGGAAAGTATCAGCTCTACTGACCCGAACTATCTGCATGTTCAGGGTGCGACGGTACCATACGAAGTACTGGATAATGAGGATGATGTTACAACACGCGGTGGGGATGCCCTGGGTAACCGACTGTCAGATGTTTGCGCAGCGCTCTGGTTGAAGTATCAAAAGATCCAGAAAGGTACAAACTAATCAGGTATAAAGTATGCAACTTAACCGGGGTACCGGTTGTATCTTTTGGGTACATGTATTTCACAGTTGTCCTGGTAATTGAAGCTATAATTGAGACATATCATTCAAAGGAATATAAATGACAGAAGCCCTGCCTCCTGTTCCAGAGCTGGTTTGGCTCGAAAGGGAACAGAACCCATACAATGTTCGCTGTCTGGATGTCCGTAGTTTTACGACAACCATGATTTCAACTGCGGCAGACCAAAAACAGGCGCTACAATTCCGCGATCTTCGCAACTCCAAGGGGGAGGAATACAACGGCAAATTGCCGGAGAATGCAGCCCATATCGAATGCCAGCTGCGCTACCCTCATCAGGGTGCAACCCGGGATGGTCCATTGTATATGGCGAAAGAAATGGAAGACAAATGGGATGTTTTCCTGTACACTGGCCATTTATACTTCACCCGCAGTTGGACAGGTATGTTGGTTTACCGGGCAGAAATCAGCTTTATGGATACTCACGCGATTATCTCAAGTATTGATTCCTTGCAGGTGGGTACTCAGGGTGGAGTCTGGCTGGCGGTATGTGCTGTTGACTACCTGGTCAAGAGTCTGCTCTACCGTAGGATTGCCCCGCACACCGTTCCTCCATCCATACCTGAAGATGAGATGGGCATCGCTGCCTATTCTTTTCGCGAATACGGCAGATGGGCATCTTATGCGACCTATGAAGATACTACCCGTATCCCGGTGAACAACTGTCCCGTACGGGGATAATATTTCTGGGCGAACTAAAAGCAGGTGGAGTACTCCACCTGCTTTTTTGTATTTTTTGATTTATCTATTTTTGTGCCATGCCGCCCAGCATTTGCAACAGGGTGTTGGCTACAAGCGCACCAGATTGCTGGCGGTGGGCTGATCCGCTCATTGAACTGTTGTTGAGCAGAGCGCCAATTAATGCTTCGCCGGTGCTGGCACCGCGTTGTTTGGCAGACATGAAACTCATCCCTGCTTGAAGCAGATCCGCTGCGTCAATCCCATCCTGTGCCTGTTGAGCTGGCTGCGCAGTTTGCTGCGCTCCTCCACCCAATGCTCCTCCGAGCAGGGAACCGAGCATTCCTGCCAGCGGATCCTGGCTGGCTGCAGGGGCTTGCTGCTGCGGGGCGGCGGCACCCATCAGTAAAGAGATCAGGTCCATCGCGTTGGATGAGTTCACCTGTTTCCCTTTAAAACTGGCTGCTGCATTTTCAAGGTTACTGGAATAGACCTGCGCCGATCCGCTGTTTGATTTTTGGCGCAATAGCTGGCTGGCGTATAACAACTGGTCTGCAGGTGAAGCAGTCTTCTTCTGTTCCATTGCCTGGGTGATGACTTTGAATATTTCGACCATATGGTCGCCGTGGTCGTGGTTGTAGGTGTCAGCCTGATTCAGCTCAGTCTGATTCTCTTTCATTGTCTTTGTAACAGCTTTGAATAATTTCACAAGATTTAATGCATTATCTGCCATGAAGGACCTCCCTTAGGAAACAAAATCTTTAATCATCATTTGAATTTGCAGGATGATGTAATCTCATTATAGTAACAAATCATAATATTTGCGAATATATGTGTTTGGGTATCAATTGGAACCCAATATCAAACAATGCCCACTCAATCAATAGAATTCTTATCAACCTGCAGTGGCAGGCTAGATGAACTTTAACTTGATTGCTGCGAATAACACCATTTTTAAGAGCAGAACCCCGTGACTCCAACGCGAGATATTCGTACTGCCGTAAGTGCGTTCCCTGTATCGGATGGGTAGGTCAAGTATCTTTAAACGCATTTTTGCCGCGCCGAAAAGCAGGTCAAAATCTCCAAATGGGTCGAAGTCACCGAAATAGGCGCGGTTTTCAGTGATTACCTGGTAATCTCTCTTCCACAACACCTTGGTTCCACAGAGTGTATCTTTGATGTTCTGGTTCAGAAGCCATGAGAATGCCAGGCTGAAGAATTTGTTACCCAGAAAATTTAGGAAACGCATGGCTTCTTCTTCCATGGGGTAAACCAGTCGAACGCCATTAATAAATTCACCCTTGCCTGATGCAATTGCATCATAAAAGCGCGGCAAATCCTCGGGGGGAACGGTGAGGTCAGCGTCCAGGATCATTAATATGTCACCTGAAGCATTATCAAAACCCACCCGCACTGCATCTGCTTTACCCTTACCGGGCTGTTTATATAGAGATACCTTGCGGTCTGGATGTTGCGGAATTTCTTTTTCGATGGCTTCAAAGGTCTGATCGTGAGAATTTCCTTCCACAAAAATGATCTCAGTTCCACCGCCCATTTCAGGTATGCGGGAAAAGATGGCGGGCACGTTCCCTTCTTCATTGCGGGCGGGTACGATCACTGAGACGGTCGGTTCCGATCTTTTTTCCTGTGTCTGGTCCATTTCCAAACGGGCGATGACCATATTTGTCAGTGTAAACAGCGAAAACGGGAAGATGTGCGCCAGAAAACGGTCACAAAGGTCATTAATGATCGGAATTGGAAGCGGGAAAAGGATTTCCTGTCCGGTTGCCACAACATCGAAACCAGAAAGGTTGAGTAGACCTCGCAGATCAGGTACGGTGAACCAGTTCTGGGTCAGGTTGGGGGCTGCCAGATGAAGCTTTTCTGCGATTAGCAGTGGAAGCTGCCACATCCGGCTGTACATGTTGAAAATAATCCGGGTTCCCGGGTGGCAAAGCGATCGCATTGCTTCAAGAACCCGCTGCACATCATAAAGATCATTTACCAGATCGGATAAAACAATAAAATCAAATTTTCCTTGAACTTGGTCTATCTCGTGAGCATCCAATTTCATGAAATTCAATTCTGGGTGACGGGTTTGCGCGAGTTGGATCATTTCAGGTGAGAAGTCCACGCCCACCCCATACGTTGGTCTGAGTGCCGCTAACAAGTCCCCATTGCCACTGCCGATTTCCAGCACCCGTTTTCCGGCAGGTATTACATGCCGGTAGAGCTGCTCCAGCCTACGGTGGTATCTGCCGCCCCAGCTATACCATTTGGATCGCTCTGAAGCGACACGGTCCCAGTGCGAAATTCTTTCCTGCTGGTACTCAGTGAACTTGCTGGATATTTGATCAATCATGGTACGGGCACTTCTTCCAATCTGGGTGTCATAAGCCGGATCGGCCAGATTTGTTCGGTATGCGGCATTGATATAGTTATCACTTCGCCGGGTGAGTAATATGTCTCATAATAGCGGCGTTTGGCGAATGCCGGGTAAGGGTCATCGACCAGAATGATATCATACTCCCGGTTGGCAATTCTTTGTGCCAGCGTAGCGAAAAATTCATCCCCAATTTCCTGAATCTTCTCTTTTGGCGGGTAGAGGAAGAAATCACGTTGAGGGTACGGATAAAAGTAAGAAGTCTGCCCGGAGTTCATCACCGGCATCCCCGCTTTCATCACCTCGTAGGTGATGGCGGGAGAATGTATCACTTCACGGCTTTGCTGAAGGGAGCTCTGGATCTTTTGCCAGTAATCCACCGGCCAGGGTTGTAGGTCGGGTTTGAGATTCCCGTATGCGTGAAAGATTAGATTGATGGATACGCAGATAATGGCTGCTCCACGCGCTTGTGGATGCCGGGTAAGAATTCCAAAAACAAGGATTATCAAGAATGGACTGATGAGTTGATAGTAATACGCCATCCTGGTTCCGTTATGCCTACCCAGACTCGCAAAAATGAGTACACATGAAATTAATAGACAAAATAGCAAGATATCCAGTTTGAAGCTTAATAATGGTTTTTGAAGGTTGAAATCCACCGGGAATTTTTCGATTTTCCCAAATCTGACACCCGCGGCTGAAGTGATCACCGCGATGAAAGCCACCAGCAACACAGACCAGTATTCTCCAAGATATCTTATGGTCTGATACACCAAAAACTCGTAAATGCTGTTTGTATCTGCAATGTGAGAAAAAACCACATTCAGAAAATATGCTTCAAAGAAGTAATTTACAACCAGGCTGGAGAGAGCAATGAGTAAAACTCCGGCAAAGGCGCAACCAATCGCCCGGAGTTTATTCTCGAATAGGAACAGGTACACTGCCACCAGGGGTAAACCCAGAACAAAGTAGGGTTTGGTGAAAAATCCCAACCAGCCAAAAAGCAGGCTGAGTATCAAACTCTTTGTGGAATAATTTCCAAGTAGGGGAAGAAGTATGGTTAGCAGAAAGAAGAATTGTCCCAACGTATCGGGGCGAGCCATGGGTGTTGTGTAGTAGATTTGTCCCAACCACAAGAACACAGCGGCGAACCCTGTATATAACCAGGATATGCCTCTCAGACGCATTACTTTTACGACCAGTACCAATTGTCCGATGACTGCCAGAAAGCTGATTAGTCTGTGAATCCAGAGTGAATTTCCCACGATGGCGGCGAAAGGAAGAACCAGCGCGTTGTAAACGATGCCGTAAACGTTGATGTATGTCAGATTGTTCTCAAGCGCCCAGGGGTTGATTCCTTTCAGGAATGCCTCTGTTGTGAGTACAATAGCGCCTTCGCGGAATTCCATCTGGTAGGGGAAGAAAACCAGACGAAGGTGGAGGATGAGAAGCAGGAGAAGTAATCCGATTGTGATCACGGCTCCAGCCAATTGGATGGGTTTAATTGCATTCAGAAAATCCAGAAGGCGGGTAATATTTCTCTGGACCTTTTGATTTTGAACGATCTTTTCCGAAAGCCAAAGGATGAAGTAAAGAATCAGGAAAGCTAATATCCATGTGCCAACCAGGAGGAGGATTTGAAATGGCAGGCTCCTGCCACTGAAGTCCTTCCCGTTCAGTAAAAGAGGAGTGATCTGTCTGATAAAAAGGAAGGTTGAAGCCAAGCCAAGGAGCACACTCCAGAATATCCGGATGCGATTCTCATGGAAGAATTTTTTTACCCCCGCTGAAAAATCTATCATGAGGTGATTAAACCATAATCAGGTTTATTTGACCACATTGAGGTTTATCATTCAGTTTTGTCTGGTGGATTCTTGTTCTCCAACGCCAGGTTATCCGTAGTTGCTTTCCACCATTCCGCCAGTCTTTGCCGGATGGTTTTTTCGTATCCCTGCTCTGCAGGGTCGTAAAAGTGGATACCCTGGTACTGGTCGGGCAGATACTGCTGTGTGGCAAAATGACCGGGTTCATTATGCGGATAAACATATCCCTTGCCGTGCCCCAATGCTTTCGCGTCGCGGTTGCCATCCATCAGGTGCAAGGGAACATCCCCTGTTCCTTCCTTTTCAATTAATTCCACAGCTTTGAAGTAAGCCAGCGCGGAATTCGATTTGGGTGCGGTTGCCAGGTAAAGAGTGGCTTCCACCAGCGGGAAGATCCCTTCAGGCAGCCCGATATGGTCAAATGCGTTGGCAGCCGCGCTGGTGACTACCAATGCCTGCGGATCTGCAAGACCGATGTCCTCACCCGCCAGGATGAGCAATCGTCGAAGGATAAAGCGCGGATCTTCTCCGGCATGGATCATCTTAGCCAGCCAGAATAATGCCGCGTCTGGGTCGGATCCACGAATCGATTTGATGAAGGCAGAAATGGTATCAAAATGAGCATCGCCGTTCTTGTCGTAAAGAATTGCCCGTTGCTGAATGGATTCCTGCGCGACTTCCAGCGTAATCTGGATCTTGCCCAATGCATCTCGCGGGGTGGTTTCCACTGCCAGTTCGAGCGCATTGAGAGCGTTTCGCGCATCCCCGCCCGCCGATTGTATGATGTGTTTTCTTGCATCTTCATGCAAGTGTACGGGCAGCTCGCCGTACCCCCGTTCCGGGTCGCGGATGGCTCTATCCAGCAATTCTCCGGTTTGTTCTTCAGTAAGATGTTGTAATTGAAAAACTCTGCTGCGAGAAACCAGTGCTTTAATCACTTCAAAATACGGGTTTTCAGTGGTTGCCCCAATCAGGGTTAATAATCCACTTTCAACGTGGGGAAGCAGGGCGTCCTGTTGTGCGCGATTCCAACGATGGACTTCATCCACAAATAAGATGGTGCGGGTTTGATACAGCTTACGGCGCTGGATGGCGTCTTCAATCACCCTGCGTAATTCTGCCACTCCAGCCAGTACTGCGGATATTGTCTCAAAATGACATTGGGTGGATTGCGCAATTACTGTTGCCAGGGTTGTTTTACCGGTACCGGGAGGACCCCATAGAATGATGGAAGAGAACAACCTGTCTGCCTGGATTGCTCTGCGCAGTAGTTTTCCCTCACCGACAATATGTTCCTGTCCGATTACCTCATCCAGGTTGCGTGGGCGCATCCGGGCAGCCAGCGGAGCTTCCTTTTTTAATCTGTCCTGGAGGGAGTGATCGAATAGATCCATTATATTATTATAGCACAAACATTCTATTGTATATGAGGTGAACCTTCATCCATTATATATGAGAAGCCCGATGAGATTTCTCACCGGGCAATAGCTTTTCTTGATGCGAACTTGTTTATTTTATCTATCGATACACCATCAAAACCGTTTCATTTACAGGTCATTATGCGCTTTCATTTTCCAGGATGGGGGCGTAGCTTTCGATGTTTTCCACAACAGGTGGGTATTGGAGCTTCAGTTTTTTGAGCGTATCCACGATGATGGTTGATATCACCAGGTTACGATACCAATTCCGATTGGCGGGGATGACGTACCAGGGAGCCCAGTGGGTGCTGGTTTTTGAGAGCATATTCTCATAAGCCTTCATGTACTCATCCCATAGTTTTCGTTCCTCAATATCGCCCGGGTTGAATTTCCATTGTTTTGTAGGATCATGGATTCTTTCCAGTAGTCTGGCTTTCTGCTCATCGGGGTCGATATGCAGGTAAAACTTGAGAATGGTTGTGCCCTCATCAACAAGGATCTTTTCAAAATTGTTGATGTGATTGTATCTTTTTGACCAGACCTTTTCCGGGACTAATTTGTGTACCCGGACCGCCAACACGTCTTCGTAATGACTACGGTTGAAAATAACAATCTCGCCCTTGCCCGGTGTGTGTTGATGGATTCGCCAGAGATAATCATGATCCAATTCGATGGCAGTGGGCACTTTGAAACTGGCAACTTTTACTCCCTGCGGATTGACACCATCAAAAACACTGCGGATGGTGCCATCTTTTCCACCGGTATCCATAGCTTGAAAAACAATGAGGATTTTTTCTTTATGCCCGGCGTAAAAAACTTCCTGCAGCTTTTCGAGCTGTTTGTTTAATTCTGCCAGTGCTGCCAATCCTTCCTTTTTTCCGCCTTTAAAGGCTCCAGTTTCATTGGCATCAATATCCTTCAGTTTTATCGGTTTGTTCGGTTTTACCCTATACTGATCCACTTTTTTCCTCCTGATGTAAGATGGCACCGAAAAAGGCAAGAAAATTGCATAAACAAGGATAACGTCTATATGTCTTCATAGTAGCACGAAGAACCGTTACGGACAAACCAGTTTTTGTGATCCCTCTGGAGGATGGTATGTTGAAGAAGCTCGTATATGTGTTTCTTTTAGTAAGCCTGACTGCTTGTTCAGGTATTTCGTCAGCCACTCCAGTGCAAGAAGCTACTGCCCTACCCCCAACCGTTACACCTGAACCGCTGCCGTCACCAACTCCATTTATCCAGGTTTTTCCGGTCCATAATACTGAATTGCAATTGTTTTCTGCGCACATACAGGTAATCAGAGTTTCAGATGATGATGGCCAGAATATCGCCAACATAACGGTGGATGAGATCATCCAACAGGTAAACCGGGCGAATGAAATCTTCGCCACGGCAAGCATCCGGTTCTTATTTGATCCGCAAAAGGATGTGGATTTTGTGCAATCAACGGTTATCGCCAATATGCTGGCGAAAGATGACCTGCGCTGGCGTGAAGAGATGGACCTGGCTGATGAGGTTGCTGCAAAATACCCGGACAAGCTGGTTGTGTTTGTGCGCCATAAGCCGGTCGATGAGTCTGCCGGCCGGGGGAATTTTTTCTGGTGGGACTACAATTTTGGCATCCTTCCGATCATAGGTGAGGATGTTTGTGGAAGCGGGGATGACACCCGCCTGGCGCATGAGATTGGCCACTATCTGGGGCTGGGAAATACTTATTCTGAAGTATTTTCTGATATTGAAAGTGCAGAAGAAGCTTACAACCGTTCTGGGTATAACCTGTCTGCATTCGATGGGGATACTTTTAAAGATACTCCCCCTGATCTGGCGATTGCCGGGGCTGAATACCAGTGCGGTGTGCAAGAAGCGCTGGCAATCTCCAACACCTCCATTCCCATAAGCCGCGGAAACCTGATGTCTAATTATTACCCTCGCTCACTGCTTTCACCTGAACAGATCGCCCGAGCCCGGTACATGCTGGCAAAAAGATATAGTAACGGAATGGTTATGCCCAGCAACCGGGGACTAAAACAGGGTTTTGAATTGGAAAATGCCACCATCCTTGAACATCGCTGGAGCAGCTCATCAGTGATGGATATGACCCCCTACAGCGCCCGTAACTGGAGTGCGGGCAAGCAGTTACATGTGGTTTCCGGGTATGGATCAGGACTCATGATTGAATTCAGTGTGGCGCAGGATGGAGTTTACCTGATGAAACTTTACGCCACCCACTCACCAGATTATGGCGTACTGGAAGTGGAAGTGGATGATATCCTCGTGAATGATTATGTTGATTTATACGCACCGTTCACCTACGCATCCGGTCCGATTGGGTTGGGACCATACTACCTGACCAAAGGTACCCACCAGATGCTTTTTAAGGTAACCAAAAAGAATGATTTATCATCCGGATACAACTTTGGCTTGGATGCCATCACAGTGGAGCTGCAGAAACAATGATCATCCATCTCATCAGACATGGTGCCAACGATTCACTTGGCAACTTTTTGCCCGGACAACTTCCCGGAGTGCACTTAAATGAGCAGGGGAAAGAACAGGCTCGGCAGGTAGCTTTAAGCATGCAACATATCAAGCTGGATGCTATTTATGCCAGCCCGCTGGAGCGGACTCTCGAAACTGCTGCTCCCCTGGCGGGTATAATTGGTTTGGAAGTCATTAGAACTCCTGGTCTCATTGAGATGGATACCGGAGGTTTCACGGGGGTTGCATTTAAAGAGTTGGAAGAAAACCCGCTCTGGAAGAAGATCAGGGAAAATCCTCATTTGAATTCTTTCCCCGGTGGAGAATCATTTGCCTCAGCCTGGGATCGGCTTTGGGAAACCATGCACGGAATCATTACCAGTCACAAGGTGGGTGACAGGGTTGCTGTTTTCTCCCACTCTGATTGCATAAAAATGTTGATTACCCGCGCCATGGATATACCATTCCAACAATTCCAACGGGTTATTGTAGATCCAGCCTCGCTCTCCATCCTGGTGTACTACAAGGAAAAATTCTGGTTGACCGGTTCAAACATCCAACTGCCATATCAGCTGCCGGTAATAGAAATTAAAAAACCGGCGGAGACAGCTTCCACTCCACCGGTAGATTAAGTACATCTAATTATTCGGGCTTATTGCCCAGAATTGTTTCGATTTCAGCCATCACCTCATCAGTGAGCAGGGGAACCACTTCCAGCGCTTTCAGATTCTGGTGTACCTGTTCAGCTTTGCTGGCTCCTGTGATTACTGTGGATACATTGGGATTTTTCAAGCACCAGGCGAGCGCCAGTTGAGATACAGAATAACCCAGCTTTGCCGCCACCTCCTCCAGTTTACCCACAATGGCGATTTTTTCCGGAGTAACTTCCTTGCGCAACCAGGAGTAACCCTGCATTGCCAGCCGGCTTCCTTCAGGGATTCCTTTATTGTATTTGCCGGTCAGAATACCTGAATTTAAAGGTGACCAGGTTGTTGTTCCATAACCAAGTTCCTTAAAGATGGGCAGATATTCAGATTCCATTTTATGCCGCCAGAACATATTGTATTGGGGCTGCTCCATGCTGGGCGGTGTCAGGTTGTGCTGTCGGGCAATCGCATCAGCGCGCATAATATCTGCCGCGCTCCATTCAGATGTGCCCCAGTAAAATGCTTTTCCCTGCCGGATGATTAGATCCATCGCTCTCACGGTTTCTTCAATGGGCGTTTCCGGATCTGGGCGATGCGCATAAACCAGGTCAACATATTCCAGCTGCAATCTTTTGAGAGCGTTGTTTACCCCTTCGACAATATGCTTGTAACTGAGCCCGGTGTCATTGGGTCCATCTCCACCCCAGAATATTTTCGTAGAAACGATGTAAGATTCCCTGCGCCAGCCGGTTCGCTTCAGGATATTACCCATAACAGTTTCAGCGTTGCCCCTGGCGTATGCTTCTGCGTTATCAAAAAAGTTCACACCGGAATCATATGCTGCGCGCATACATTCTTCTGCGGGCTCTTCTCCCACCTGTCCGCCATAGGTAACCCAGGCGCCTAAAGATAAAGCGCTGACTTTAAGTCCGGCTTTTCCCAAATGTCTGTATTCCATTTTCACTTCCTTAGTTTTCTTTAATTATACAAGGTCACCAGCCAGGAATAACTGAGTCGTCTAAACCCTTCTCATGCCTGCCGTTTCTTCCATGCACTGCTGATCGCGTTCCAGATGGGGCAGCGGTCATAAACCGCAGTGAAGAATACGATGCCTGCTACAACCAGCAGATACCACGGATATCCCGTAAATGCGGCAACCAGCAGCACTGCAACGGATGCCGCCATGCGTAACATCCGGTCGCGGGTTTGGATCGATCCACCCGTAGTCGGTTTACCATTCAGGCTCGCTTCAAACACCGTTTGAATCTGCTCACTGTTTAATGCCCCCGTTTTTCTGAGGACCTGCTTTCCATTTTGAAAAGCCAAAATGGTGGGGATGGACATGATCCGCATTTCTCTGGCGATTTCCACATCCTCATCGGTGTTTATGCGGACCAGTTTTACCCTGTCCGCATATTCCTTTTCAACTTTAAGTAATTGCGGTGTCATCACCTTGCATGGTCCGCACCAGGGTGCCCAAAACTCTACCACGACCGCTGGATTTGCTTGGATTTTCTTTTGCAATACATCCGTTTTCATGGTCGCTGAGCTCTCAGGCTTTTTTTGTGCGGATGCGC
>CAZRKL010000024.1:0-23842 GCA_964600595.1 uncultured Leptolinea sp. | reverse complement strand
GGTATCTCAGGCAGACTAACTTCAGGGTCTTCATCCATTCCAGAAGTGCCAGGGGGGCATCCAGCACTTTCATCGATATCGATGAACTTGATGCTCTTAACCACATCATCGAAATACGGTTCTACTTCTTCATCCCAGCGATCAATCGGACTGGATGCCATCATCGTAAATTGCCGAGAATCTGTTAGCATGGAGGTTATGACATAGGCTTTGATTTCTTCATCTCCCTGCGAACTTGTCATTTCTGCCTGCAAAGCCTGGAAGCCACCCACCTTGATCTTCTTAGGTTTGCTAATCGTGGCTCCTGTTGAAGTGCTTTCAAATTTTTCAAAAGCTTCTTCAGTTGTCATCTCAGTATCATTCTCACCAGCCATAATCAAGAAGGCAGGACCATATTCTGGATGTGCATCTGGTGCTTTGATTTGTATAATTCCCATTGCGCAAACTACATCCCAACCGGGAATAGTTTTGAAACTAAATCCTCCTTCATGATATTCAATCAACTCTGGTTTATCAGAATTTTCATCTTCACTTACTTCTGACTGGTTACTTTGATTCTCTGAAGGCGTCTTCTTCTTGGAAAATGAAGGAAGAAACAAACATCCGGTGCATAATGCCAGGATGAGTACGGCATATAAAACAGTAATTCGGTTTTTGGTTTTCATGATAGTCGTTTCCCTTTCATTGGATGTGCGATTAATAAACTACTGATCTATTCTGCTCCACTCTCGCAGTAATGTCTTTCCAAATTCGATAAGTGCTTTCCATACTTCGGGGTTTTCATAATTCTGGTTTATTACTTTTATCGCTAATCCGCTCTGATTCCAAATAATGATCGGTTCCATTTTCCCCGGCAGGTTGATTACTGCTTTCTCCACAGCAGGAGTTATGAGCTGCGTTATGTCTTTTTCGTTGTCAGTAAAAGCCAAAAACTTTTTCCCCAGGATGGAATGAGGAATATCCACTTGAGATAGTTTATTAACCCATTCAGCATCTTTACCTATCATGATCCTGAGAGCCATTTGGATGATTGTCGAACCTAAGGCTGAATTGCTCATCCGCGAAACGGGACCCATTGCCGGGCCAAAAACAAAAGCTCCCTTTTCGTTCGTGAGATCAGTGGTCACCCACTCCGTTGTTTTGCTCACCTCCGATGAACCCGGACCTGATTCATTGGAAGAAGCTTTCGCGAGTGCCTCCAAGGTCCAGTTACCCTCCATCATTCTGCCTGATACCCTGTAGCCTGAGAGAAGTGGTTTTTCTACTCGTTCAAGCAACCAGCCATTTTCTTTTGCTGCTTGTTCCAACGCTTGCTGCTTATGCTTCTTTTTTTGACCTAAATAGACAAACAAAGCGATTATTCCCGCTGCAGTGATAACAACAATGATCAAACTTACGACGATATCATCCATAACCCCTCCTTCTTCCACATGATATTTAATTATAGGGTAAACATAAAAAAGGACAAATTTATTAGAACTAACAACTTCTAAGAATAGGTATGTATAAGGAATGTCTATTCATAGCTATTTTTCAAACTAGCAATTCATAAATAATTGCTGTATACTAACCGCATAAGGTGGGAGAATTTTCCACTTTAATGGGGTGATTAGAAATATCATCCAATCGATAAAAACCCAATCAGGAGGAAATTTATGAAGAAGGTATTTTTTGCAATAAGTATCCTAGTAGTTCTGGCAATGGCGCTATCTGCCTGTGCGCCTAAAGCACCGCCAGCAGCCAGCACTGGTCCAGTGACCATATCCATCTGGCACGGCTACATCGAAACTGAAGAAGCGCAATTCTCAAAAGCTGTAAATGATTTTATGGCAGCGAATGCAGATATAAAAGTTGAATTGCTGGCTGTGCCTTTTGACCAGCTTCAGAATAAATTCCAAACTGAAGCTGCAGCCGGTACCGGACCCACAATCACGATGGGACCTCAGGACCGAATGGCAGGATACGCCTCTGCAGGATTGCTCGCTGAAATTCCTGCTGATACCGCGTTTCTCGCCAATCTTGTTCCTGCTTCAGTCGAAGGCGGTAAAGTTGGCGGCAAGCTTGTCGGCATTCCGGTAAACAACAAAGTTGTTGCGCTGTTCTACAATAAAACCAAAGTAACTGAAGAGCCGAAAGATTTCGATGCATTGCTTGCACTGGCAAAAGATAATGGAATGGCCATTACCGCTGACTGGTTCCACAACTATATGTGGGGTCCTGCATTTGGCGCCAAATTCTTTGACGACAGCATGAAAATGGTCCTCGACAGCGCGGAAGGTGCTGAAGCATACGCCTACTTCGACACAGTCTGCAAATCTGAAGGAGTAACCTGCGATGGCAATGATGGAGATATGGATACTCTTTTCCGCCAGGGTCAGGTAGCATTCAGAATTCAAGGACCCTGGGCATCTGGTGATTTCATCAAAGACCTGGGAGCTGAGAATGTTGGCGTCATGGCTGTTCCTGCTGTTCCCGGAAAAGCCACCCCCCGCCCCTGGAACCAATCAGAAATGGGTTCCATCAATGTGAATGCTACTCCTGAACAATTGGCTGCTGCTTTGAAATTCTTTGAATATTTCACCAGCGCCGATGTTCAGAAGGCTTTCCTGAATGAAGCCAACTGGATTCCTGCCAACGCCTCAGTAGATACCTCCTCCAATCCTGTGGTAGGTGGTTTCCTGAAACAGGTTCCTTCATCCGATCCATTCCCGGTTGTCTCCGAACTTGGTGCAACCTGGGATCCGATGGGTAATGCGATGACCCAGATCCTCGAAGGTGTAAAGACACCTGCCGAAGCTCTGGCTGAAGCCGCTACACTCGTCAACACGACTAACAATAAATAAACTGTTGTTCAAAAATGGTGGGTAGTATCAACTACCCACCATTTTGTTATCTTTTCCTCTCCGGTATTAGTAAGTCATAATCTGCGAGGTATTTCAGAAGGAGGGAAAATGGAATTATCTTCTACAGATATTACTGAAAAAAAACGTAATTGGCTTCAAAAGCTGATACATAAATACCCCAACATGGGTTTGGCTTATCTGTATATATTGCCAGCCCTGTTGATTATGTTATTTATTACCTTTTATCCTTTACTCTACCAGGTATGGATGTCCTTCACCGACTTTCAGCTTAAGAACCTTCGACTGATGGATCCCAATCTGGTAGGACTTACGAATTACATCAATGTGATCTTTCGGGGATTACCCGTAACAAATTACGACTTTTTCAGGATCTTTGTCTTTAATCTATTCTGGACTCTGATCAATGTTTTCCTTCATGTGATCATTGGTATTGCGGTTGCGCTGATCTTAAACCAGGATAAAATGCCCGGAAAACGCATTTATCGCAGCCTATTTGTCATCCCATGGGCGCTACCCTCTCTGGTAGCAGGTATGATGTGGGCGAATATGTGGCATGATAAATTTGGCGGAATCAACCTGCTCCTCCAGGAAATTGGGCTCCGCAGCGATATCCGCTGGTTATTGGAACCAACTCCTTTTCTTAATCTTCCCCAGATTGGATTGGTCCTTCCCCTGGCATTTATTGCTGTTTTGATCGCAAATATCTGGTTGGGTTGGCCGTTCATGATGGTCATCGCGACAGGCGCCTTACAGAGCATTCCGAAAGAAGTGTATGAAGCGGCTGAAATGGATGGAATATCAGGTTTAAACAAAATCTGGTTGATCACGCTGCCCCTCATCCGCCCGGCAATGGTCCCGGCGATTATGATTGGTATTATGATGACATTTAATCAATTCAACATCATATACTTTGTCACGGGGGGTGGTCCTGTGGGCTTAACCGAAATTCTGGTAACGCAAGGCTTCAAACTGGTTAATCCACAGGGATGGTATGGAGTAGCTTCTGCTTTTAATATCATTGTATTTATCATACTTGCGATCATAACCCTGATCACAAACAAAATCACTAAGGCTACCGAGCCTTATTACGCGTAAAGGAGAAAAGCTATGACAACGCTGGAAACCTCTCGCGCGCAACTGGAAACCAAAACTGGAATAGCCATCACCTGGGCATACATCGTATTCGTTTTTTCAATCGGGTTAATCGGGTATGGTGTGTATTCGCTCATTCTCGGTATTGTTTCAACTGATACTATTGAAGCAGCTCCAAGAATTGCTCTGGGTATCTTTCTTCTGGCATTCGGTGGATTAATTTTCCGAAGGTATTTTTCCCTCCTCAACGCGATTAGGAAAGACAAAGATCATAAACGCGCCCGTGAAACCATGCGGATTGATTTGCTGCAAATCATCTTGCTGATCATTCTGGCAACTGTCTTATTCCCGGTTCTGTGGATTATTTCAATGGCGCTGGATCCGCGTGATTTTTCCCGTCCGCAGGGGATTACCATCATTCCACCCGGGGCAACACTGGATTCATTCCTATCGATATTGTCAAAACCCACTCCAAATCCGGTAACCTTTCCGGAATTATTACGCAATAGTCTTATTGTTGCTGGTGGAACAGCATTTGGATCAGTGGTGGTGGGTATCACTGCCGCTTATGCGTTTTCTCGTTTGGTGTTTCCCGGCAGAAGGCTGGGAATGCTTGGTTTTGTTATGGTCTTGATGATCCCTCCAGGTGGCACTTTGGCACCGTTATTTGTACTATTGAATGCAGTCGGATTGCGGAATTCGTTGTTGGGTTTGGCTATTGCATTTACATCTACAGCCTTGCCATTCGCAATTTGGAATATGAAAGGATACATTGATTCCCTTCCCTACGATCTGGAGGAAGCTGCCCAGATTGATGGCTGCACCCGGGCTCAAGGATTTATCCGTGTGATCCTTCCCCTGGCTGTTCCGGGGATCGCGGTGACCGCTTTATGGGGTTTCCTGACAGGTTGGTCTGAGTTCATACTCTCCTGGACATTCTTGACCAATCCTTCCACTTTCACGCTGCCAATGGTGCTGCGCGGAATGGTTGGACAATACGCTTCAGGTACGCCCTGGTCAGAATTTTCTGCGATGGCGATATTAATTTCCATCCCGCCGATACTCATTTTTGCATTCCTGCAACGATACCTTGTCAGCGGACTGGCTGTGGGTGGTGTAAAAGGCTAAGCACATATTCAAGTAAATCAAAATACTCCCGTCCAAAAATCGGGAGTATTTTATTTTTTCATACCAATCATTTCTACTGCATTTTTATTATTAATAATAATTAGCCAAAATTTGGACTAATATATCATTCTTTCTCAGTTACTTTACCAATATATCTGAATTGACCGGGAACATAACCTTTTCGATTAGCCATTAAGACACTTAACAGTTGCAGAGGTAGGATCTCCACCAGGGGTAAAACAGAATCATGGACTGACGGCAATTGAATAGTAGGCAATAAATCATTGACTCGTGGTGAGATCCATAATACTTTACCATTTAATTTTTTTACTTCCTTGGCTATATCATAATTGAGCTTTGCTGTTTTTTCAGCACCTTCAAAGACCAACGCGGTGAAATCTTCTGCCACAAGCTCAAGAGGACCATGCCTGAAATCAGCTGAGTTCATTCCTTCAAAAGTGCATTTAGCGGCTTCCTTGTTGATCAGAGAACCATTCCAAACAGCGCCCATCGAAGTTCCCCTTCCGAGAATAACCAGCTTATCCACTTCACCCAAAAGATGATCCAACCTTGATATCCTTTCCTGCCACTGGTTAAGATATTCCTCTATTGCATCAGCTGCCAGTAACATTTGATTTTTCAGCTCTAACCAATTTTTGCCGGTTATCAAATAAGCAGCTAGCAATAAATAAGCGGTTGTATTGATATATGTTTTAGTGCTGACGGTTGCTTCAGCACCTGCATGGATGTCCAATGCAAGATCTGCGCTGGTAGCCAGAGGGCTATCCATGTAGTTTGTCATGCTCAGTTGGAACTTCGGTCTCGCATTTTTTAGTTTTTCAATTATCCGAACAACCTCTACACTACGTCCTGATTGCGAGTTCATCCATAATAAAGTATTTTCATCGATTGCTGAGAATCCATAGTGGAGAAGTTCGGCTGAATTGATTAACACTGATGGAATGGGTAGAGATTGCAACTCCAGAAATGCTGCATAGGCGCTGTTATATGAAGAACCCATTCCAGTGAGAATTATTTTGCTCAATTCTTGGTTTAGGATTTTCGTCCTGACTTCTGCCAACTTTTCGCCAGGAAAGTTTTGAAGCGCTATTCGTAACGCACCTGGTTGGGCAAGGATATCTTGAATATATGGTGTTTGTTGCATTGTCTTTTTCCCTTATTAATAAATCGAACTCTCTAACATAACAGCCCTGGCCGCACCGACCATACCTGCCTCCTGCCCCATTTTTGCCAGAACAAGAGGTATTTCATAAAGCGGATTCATTACGCTATGCTGTCGTATGATTTCAACTAATGCTGGTTGGAATAAAGCAAACGAGCGCATGACACCACCCGTAAAGATAATGCATTCAGGCATATGTAAGTGTATTAAAGTAACTAAACCCAATCCGAGATATTTAGCTGATTGTGCAAGTACCCTTTTCCCCAATTCATCACCATTGTGTGCCGCTTCAATTACACTTTTTGCATCTAAACTATGCGCATCTGGGTTATTTCTCAATAGGGATTCCGGATATTCCGCTAACATTCTTCTCGCGTGGTCAGCAATGGCACTCCCTGATGCAAGCGCCTCCCAACAGCCATGCGCACCGCAATAACATACGGGTCCGTTTGGATCAACGGGAATGTGTCCGCCCTCCGGATGGAGCTGATTGAATCCCCTGAAAATCTTGCCGTCCCGAATAAATGCCGTGCCTATACCCGTACCGACAGTAACAACAGCCACATTGCGATAACCAATTCCTGCTCCCATCCAGGTTTCGCCAAGAGCCGCAACGTCCGCGTCATTTTCCAGGCAAACCTTGATACCATATCTATCGCGGAGCGGTGTTACAACATCTACATTCTCCCATGTAGAAAGTGTATATGGATTATTTATGATGCCCTTTTTATGGTCAACTGGCCCGGTAGCGCCAAAACCAATCCCCTGTGGTTTGATACCTGTATGATCCATAATTGCATCAATTATGGATGCAATTTTATTTATTCCATTTTCGGGTCCCGCCTGCGCCTGGATTGGCTCTGTAATACTATGGAGAATCTCACCTTCTTCAGTGATTAACCCAACCCGTACATTTGTCCCACCCAGGTCAATTCCAATAAAACCAGAATTTTTCATCCTTTCACAGCTCCAGCCGAGAGTCCACTCACAATGTATCTCTGGAAAAGTAAAGCCAATATTACAGGTGGAAGGGCAGCCAGCACACCACCAGTCATCATGGCTGTGATATCCACCGCGTACCTGCCTGTAAATTCCGCAATCGCAACCGGAACAGTTTTTGATGCTGTTGTACTGGTAAATATCAACGCAAAGAAAAACTCGTCCCATGCCAGGAGGAAAATAAACAGTGCGGTTGATACTATCCCCGGTGATGCGAGGGGAAGAATTATATTAAATAATGTGTTCAATCTCGATGATCCATCAATTAATGCTGCATCTTCTATTTCGATGGGAATGGTTTCAAAAAATGTCGTCAACATCCAGATGGCAAACGGCAGGGCGAAACTCAAATATGTAACAATGAGAACAAGCGGCTTATCGAGCCATCCAAACTTTGCTGCTGCGATAAAAAGGGGTATGACCAGGGAAATTTCAGGAATCATACGAATGCTCAAAATACCCATCACAAATGAATTCTTGTATCTCAATCGCAGTCTGGCCAGCGCATACGCGGCTAAGGACGCGATCAAAAGACAAATGGATGTAGTAACCAGAGCTACGATGAGAGAATTACCCAGTGTAATTTTAAATGTCCTGGCTACTTCTGAAACAGCTGTCCCCGGAACTAGAATATCGAGGTAATTTTTCAGAGTAGGATTTTCAGGAAAGAACCTGGGGGGCATCGCCAGAAGCTCTGCCCGTGTGGATATGGATGAAGTAACCAGCCATGTGATTGGAGCGTAAATAAACAGCAATACAGGTATCATGAACACGACCAGCCAGGTTTTCTTAATGAACCGAGTAATCTGCTTCATTTCTGCCCCTCCGGCCGGTATAGTATACGGATGTAGATCAACGCCAGCATCAATGTGATCGCGGAGATCAGGAACGATAACGCTGAGCCTGATCCCAGGTGACCATATGTAAATGATTCGAGATAGGTAAGATAAGAAATGGTCACAGTGCCGAATGCAGGTCCCCCCTGAGTAATTACATAAATAATATCGAAAACGCGAAAAGCTTCTACTGTAC
Source organism: uncultured Leptolinea sp. (assembly GCA_964600595.1). GTDB lineage: Bacteria > Chloroflexota > Anaerolineae > Anaerolineales > Anaerolineaceae > DAIOEK01. Next base: position 15,544 of record CAZRKL010000024.1, on the reverse strand, counting down.
GAACAACCAGGGCAACCAGAATAGCTGGTCGTAATAATTGCAACCGAATGTGAACAAATCTTTGCCAGACACTCGCCCCATCGATCATGGAGGCTTCTTCAATCTCACGAGGGATTGTTGCCAGAGCGGCTTGAAGTATCAACGCAATAAATGGAACACTGTGCCAGACATCTGCGACAATAACAAGATTCATTGCCAAAAAAGGTTTTGTGAGCCATGCTTGATATTTCTCAATAATTCCCAATGAGTACAGCAATCCATTAAGCGCACCATAGTCAGCGTTATATATCCACCGCCAGATGGCACCATTAACAATGGTTGGTACTGCCCAGGGGATGATGAGGCTGGCTCGTAAAAACTGCCATCCAAAAGGTTTTGAGTGAATTAATAGGGCAATTCCTAGTCCAAGAATCAATTCCAATCCCACAGATACGGAGGTGAAATATAAGGTCCGCCATATGGAAGCCCAAAAATCATTACTATTTATAAATGCTAAATAATTCTTCAAACCAACAAAATTTTGGGGTGTTGGATTGGATAATGGTGTATCGGTAAAACTCAAAACAAGTGTGAACAGAATAGGGAGTACAGATATCACCCCTATAACGCCAATAGCAGGAAGAAGCATCCAAAAACCATCCCGTTCTTCTTGCCGACGTAAAGTAAGTAGTTTTCGCATTAAGTAGAATCCTGATTTGGAATGGGTGGCAAAACACCACCCATTCCATTTCTATTGCATTAATTTACTTGGCGAGTTCAATCCATTTCGCCGCGGCATCATCTAATGCCTGCTGTGGTGTCTTTAATTTAGTCAAGGCTTCTTGTAAAGCTAATTGCAGCGCTTTGGAACCTTCTGCATAGTATGGTACTTTGGGGCGTACGTGAGAGTATGGGAATTGCTCTTTGAACATGGGTACAGTGACAGGATTGGATTCGTTCAATGCCATCAGTTCATTTAGAGCTTCACCCTCATAATTCCCGCTCCAAACTGGAGGAAGGTGGGCAGAATATTCGCGTTGGATCTCTTCGCTTGTGAGGAATTCTACATACTTCCAGGCTTCTTCGCGATTGGGAGATTTATCCACAACGGAAAATCCCATGGATCCGTTGATGCTGGAACTCGGTGCAGCATTCCCTTCAAAAGCCGGAATCAGGCTCATTTTTACCTGACCAACGACCTGTGATTCATCCGGATTGATAGCTGCGAGCTCGTACATATATAACCAGTTGATCGCGAATGCTGCTTTTCCTTGTGAGAATGTATTTCGTACATCTTCTTCTACGTAAGAAATGGAAGCTGGATTGACAATTCCTTTATCAATCGAATCGACCATCCACTGCAGAGTTTCTACGCCAGCTGCTTCATTAAACGCAGGCTTTCCATTCTCATCCGTGAAACGCCCGCCATTGCCGTAAAGTAATGCTACAAAGTCACAAATAGCTGTTTCTGCCTGTGCCCACGACCAGACGATTGGATACTCAACAATCCCTTTTTCTTTTAAGATCAAAGATTGCGCTTCGAGTTCTTCCCAGGTCTTGGGTGGAGCAGCGATTCCCGCATCTGCCAACATTTTTTCGTTGTAGAAGAAATACTTCTCATCCAGCAGCCAGGGCATACCATAGGTTACGCCATTAACGGTCGTTATATCCCATGCAGCCGCGAAAATTGAATCTTTCGTTTCCTTTGTAACCTTGCTGGTCACATCCCATAAATATCCATTTTTCGCGAATTCAGCATACCAGATATCATCCACTAGAATTACATCGTAGGCGGGAGGATTGGTTGCCATTGAGGTGGCAATTTTGTCATGCAGGGCATCATAAGAAACGTAATCAATGGCAACTTTTACACCAGGATTACTTTCGTTAAACTTGGCAACAATTGCATTCATTTCCTCAGGTGTGGGTCCTGCCTGCTGCATTGTTAGAACTTTTACTGATTTCTCTGTGGGTTCTGGAGTAGCTCCACAGCCAGTCATGCTAAGAGCCATGGCAATCAGCACGACCATCATTGTGATACGATACAACTTTGACATATCTTCCTCCTTAATAATTTGGTTGGGTTTATGGGATGGACTGCCGTCCGATATAAAACGTAAAGCGGCTTCCGCAATAGACAGAAACCACAAACTCCACAATTTCATAGGTCTCTGAGTAGGTCAGACGGTTTGCGATCAAAACTGGCTCGCCTACTCGCATACCCAAAGCCTGTGCAATTTCGTTCGTCGCGCTGGCTGCCTGTATCTCAGCATCTGCCCAGACAGGATTGATATGATACTGCTCACGCAATACTTTAAACAATGATCGGCTGAGATCACATTCGAGCATCTTGGGGAATAAATATTCCGGAAGATAAGCTGTTTCAAAAGCCACTGGCTGGTCATCTGCCAGGCGTACTCTCTGAAGAACATAGACTGGATCGCCAGTCTTTATCCGTAATTGCTTTGCAATGAATTCTTCGGCTGGTTGTTCCATAAATCTAATGACTTTGGAACTGGGATTCAACCCTTTTGAAAGAATATCTTCGGTAAAACTTCTAAATCCAGACATCTCCTTGATACGGGCTTGTGAAACAAAAGTGCCTCTCCCCTGTTGCCGGTACGCCCAGCCCTGACTCACCAGGTCATCCAGAGCCCTTTTCGCGGTGATTCTGCTCACCTGGTATTGTTGAGCTAATTCCGCTTCGCTGGGTAATTGATCACCGGGTTTGAATGTTTCACTTTGGATGGATTCCAAGATGTTTTTTTCAATTTTATAATACAGGGGGAGTTGAGGTTTTGTCATAACTTTTTTCGTTATATTGTTATGTTGTTATATCAAGTAAATAAAATATACAACTACACAAAATTTTTGTCAATATCGTATTCGCAATAATTACTGATCCGATAGCATTTGCAATTCTCGAATTCCAAGTTGGAAGGTACCAATTAGCCCATTAAATAATTCTTCATCAGATTACCGCGTTCGCTGATAAAATTAGTCAAATCATATTAGAGGAAGAATTAATTGTCCAAATCTACCGCATCCGCCATTGCCCACCCGAATATTGCTTTCATTAAGTATTGGGGAAATCGGGATGATAGCTTACGCATACCCGCGAACGGATCCATTTCTATGAATTTGATGGAATTGGAAACTCGTACCACTGTTTCATTTGAAGAAAACTTAAAAACAGATAGTCTAATCATCAATGGTAAACTGGCAGACAATACCCAGTCCAGACGAGTTTCCAGTTTTCTGGATGTTCTCAGGAAAAAAGCTGGTACATCTACTTACGCATCCATCCACTCAACCAACAATTTCCCCATTGGTAGTGGAATAGCGTCATCTGCATCAGCTTTTGCGGCTTTGGCGCTTGCAGGATCAGCCGCATTGGGGTTGAATCTGACCGAAAACGAACTTTCCCGGCTGGCGCGCCTCGGGTCGGGATCTGCTTCACGTTCGATTCCTGCCGGATATGTGGAATGGACTCCCGGAGAAGACGACCAATCCTCATATGCTTTTTCTATTCTTCCACCCGGAGGGTGGGATCTGGTGGATATCGTCCTTGTACTTGATCAGGCTCATAAAAAAACCGGATCGAGTGAAGGTCATCACCTAGCATCCACATCCCCGCTCCAGCAAGCCCGTGTATCTGATGCACCCCGGCGTCTGGATATTTGTAGATCATCCATCCTCGAAAAAGATTTTTCCACTTTCGCCGAGATCATAGAATTGGATTGCCTCATGATGCATTCTGTGATGATGACATCCACTCCCCCTCTATTTTATTGGGCAGCATCCACTTACCAGATCATTGAAAAAGTCAGAGGCTGGCGAAAGGCGGGACTTCCTGCTGCGTTTACAATTGATGCTGGACCCAATGTGCATGTGCTTACTGTTGCAGAGAATACCAGCGCCCTCGTAACTGAAATCAATCAATTATCCATAATTCAATCTCATTACATAACCCACCCCGGCGGTTCCGCCAGATTGCTTACTACATAAAACCTTCATCAGACAGTTATGAAAATCTAATATTCACAAGTTATAATGTTTTTATAGGTGAAAAATGACTGGAAATTTATTGCTTACAATTCTTCAATTTGTTATTGTTCTTGGTTTATTAATCTTTGCCCATGAATTTGGGCACTATATAATGGCACGTATATTTAAAATTCAGGTGGAAGAATTTGGTTTTGGCTTTCCACCCCGCATGAAAAAACTTTTCACTTTTCAGGGAACTGATTTCACATTAAACTGGATCCCCTTTGGCGCTTTTGTTCGTCCTAAAGGAGAGAATGATCCAGATTCTCCCGGTGGTCTCGCTTCCGCAAATCCCTGGGTGCGTCTGGCTGTTCTTTTCGGCGGACCTGTAATGAACTTACTGGTAGGTTTTATAATTTTTGCGATCTTGTTCATTCGCATCGGCTCTCCAGATATTTCCCGGGTACAAATTCAGGATGTGGTAGCCGATTCGCCCGCGTCCCTTTCCGGGATACAGGTTGGAGATATTGTCGTTGAAATAAACGGCCAAAAAATCACAAGTATGGATACAATCCACCAGATTGTCCAGGCAGAAAAAGGGAAAGAGATCTCATTTGTGGTAGATCGAAATGGAACACTGGTAACATTATCCACGACTCCACGCGCAACACCCCCTGAAGGACAGGGACCCCTGGGAATCGTAATGGGCAATCCTACCAAGCCAATTACGATACTGCAGGCTTTGCCTATGGCAGGATTGACTACCCTGGATCTGAGCTACCAAACTATGACAATGCCTGTCCGCTTGCTTAAGGGAGATGTCCCGGCAGACCAGGCGCGTGTTGTGGGTCCGATTGGAATATTCAGTATCTACCAGGCAGCGAATGAGCGTGATCAGGAGGTTCAAAGTCTGCCCACTGCCCAGCCTGCCACCAGCGTAATGACATTCATTGCCTACATCTCAATAGCGTTGGGAATAACAAACTTGCTCCCAATCCCTGCTTTAGATGGAGGTAGAATTCTATTCACTCTACCTGAATTGTTCTTAAAAAGGCGCGTTCCGGCGAAGTACGAGAACTTCTTGCACATGATTGGTTTCACCGCATTATTGCTCTTCATGGCTTTTGTAACACTACAGGATCTGCTTAATCCCATCAAACTCCCATAAAGGTGAAGATGCCCTCTCCAAGCAAAACAGTATTTTTAGATATTATTAAATCCCTTCTGGATAGGGATCATATCTTTCCCGCCAGGTACTTAATGAATTTTTCTGACATTAATCCTGCAGACCTGGCTTCACTAATCGGCATTTGGGATCAAATAACAGTTGACCGGCGCATCTCTTTACTAAATGATCTCGAAAATCTTGCCGAATCTGACACCCTCACCAATTTCGATCCGATAGCGCTCCACGCTTTGAGTGATCCGGATCCAAATGTGCGGGTATTGGCAATCAGGTTGCTCTGGGAATGTGAGGATCTTTCACTTGCCGATCGGTTTATGAATATGATGCAATCCGACCCTGACCAGTTGGTTCAGGCAGCCGCAGCTTCTGCGCTTGGATCCTTTATTTATGAAGGTGAGCTGGATGAAATTCCGGTAAGGGTTTTAAATAAAATAGTAGACGCGGTTACTGATACATATAAATCCACCCGCTCACCCGAAGTCAAAAGGAGGGCTCTGGAGTCGCTTGGTTTTTCAAGTCGTGATGAAGTGGATCAATACATTAAAGAAATGTATCGATCTGAACGGATAGAAGATACTGCAAGTGCCTTGTTTGCTATGGGACGTTCTGCGGATAACCGTTGGACAAGCATTGTTCAATCCAACATAAATCACGGTTCTCCGTTGATACAACTGGAAGCAATTCGAGCTGCAGGAGAATTGGAAATTAAGGAATTACGTGAAGACTTGCTGGATTTGATTGATCAATCAGAAATTGATGAAGAAGTCTATTATGCAACCATCTGGTCACTCTCCCAAATAGGCGGTCAGGGCGTAAAAGACAAATTTGAAGAAATCATGGAAAGTGAAATTGATGACGATTTAGCCGATTTTCTAGAAAACGCCATGGATAATCTGGCTTTCAATGATGGTCTGGCTAATTTTGATTTACTGGATTTAGAGGAAGATACATTAGATTAATGGGGGAAGCATGAAAAAGCGATTGCACGCAATCATCCAGGGACGGGTTCAACGTGTTGGCTTTCGCAATTTCGTTGAGGAAATAGCTACTCAAGTAGATGTTACTGGTTGGGTAAGAAACCTCTACTCCGGTGAAGTGGAAGTTGTTGCAGAAGGAGAGGAAACCCAACTAATTCCATTTCTTGCCCAGATATCCCAGGGTCAACCCCCTGCGCATGTGGTTGATGTCAAGATTGATTGGGAATTCGCTACCGGTGAATTTTCATCATTTGACATACGCACAACCTGGGTTTCAGATTAATGTCGTTTCATTTCATCGCCAGAATTGCTGCCTTTTCCCACGGGGGTAGATCAGACATTTCTGCATACATGTTTTTTAGTTCGTAAATTTCATCCCGTAATACCGCCGCTCTTTCAAATTCCATATCTCTTGCAAGAGCTTTCATTTGCTTTTCCATTTCAGCGATTACTTTGATAAATTCTCCCTTGGGCATCATAACCGGATGTTTTCCTGTCCGGTACTCAGCTTGTTTTTCAGCGATCATCGCACCTGAGCTCAATCGTGCAGTAATATCTCTTACTTCCTTATGGATGCTTACCGGTTCAATACCATGTTCCTGGTTGTAATCGAATTGTTTTTTACGACGTCGGTTGGTTTCATCCAAAGCTCTCTTCATGGAGTCTGTCATCTTATCTGCGTACATGATCACCTTTCCGTGAACATGTCTTGCAGCACGTCCGATTGTTTGAATCAGTGAAGTATCAGACCTCAGAAACCCTTCTTTGTCAGCGTCCAGAATTGCCACCAGTGAGACTTCCGGAAGATCAAGTCCTTCGCGGAGGAGATTGATACCCACCAGAACATCATAAACACCCATCCGAAGATCTCGTAAAATGCTCACTCTTTCCAGTGTTTCTACTTCTGAGTGTAAATATTGCACCTTGGTACCAATTTCCTCAAGATACTTCGCGAGGTCTTCCGACATTCGCTTGGTTAGAGTCGTAACGAGCACTCTTTCACCGTTGGCTACCCGTTTCTTTATTTCACCAATTAGATGATCGATCTGCCCTGCCGTTGGCAGAACCTCCACCTCTGGATCCAATAAACCGGTGGGGCGGATGATCTGCTCAACGATCTGATCTGCCTTTTTCATCTCATAAGGTCCGGGAGTGGCTGAAGTATATATAACCCGATCCATATGTGTTTCAAACTCTTCAAATTTGAGAGGGCGGTTGTCTAAAGTGGAGGGGAGCCTGAAACCATAATCCACGAGTACCTGTTTCCGGCTTTGATCCCCGTTGTACATACCGCGTATCTGGGGAACCGTCATGTGGCTCTCATCAAGTACCAGAAGATAATCAGTCGGTAAATAATCAATCAACGTCCAGGGAGCGCTGCCTTTTGGTCTTTCATCAATATGCCGTGAATAATTTTCAATTCCAGAGCAATAACCAACCTCTTTTAACATTTCCAGATCGTAACGGCAGCGCTGTTCTATCCGCTGCGCCTCCAGCAGCATATTATTCTTTTTGAAGTACTCGATCCGCTCATCAAGCTCAGCTTCAATATTTTGTAAAGCCGTTTTCAGTCTGTCACCTTCGGTGATGTAATGCTTTGCCGGATAAATATCCAGCATTTCCAGATCTTCAAATATCTCTCCAGTGACAGGATGCACATCCCGGATCCACTCCACCTCATCCCCGAAGAAGCTGATGCGGTATATGTGCTCCTTCTCATATGCGGGCATTACTTCGAGGGTATCTCCCCTTATGCGGAAAGCTCCTGGCTTTATTTCAACATCATTTCGCTGATACTGGCTCTCCACTAATTGCCTGAGCAGTGCATTCCGCCTGTAGATCTCCCCTTTTACGAGGTGGACCAATCCTTTTCCAAATTCTTCCGGGTTACCCAATCCATAAATGCAGGAAACGGAGGCAACGATGATCACATCCTTACGGCTCATCAATGCGGTAGTCGCAGCCAGCCGCAACCGCTCAATTTCTTCATTGATATCCGTCTCTTTTTCAATATACAAATCCCGTCTGGGAACGTAAGCTTCTGGCTGATAATAATCATAATAAGAAACAAAATATTCAACAGCATTATTGGGGAAGAATTCTTTAAATTCAGCGTACAACTGGGCTGCAAGTGTTTTGTTATGCGCCATCACCAGTGTTGGTTTTTGAATTTGTTGGATGATATTAGCAATCGTGAATGTTTTTCCGGTTCCCGTTGCGCCTAATAAAACCTGGTGTTTCATGCCAGATTCTATTCCCTTCACCAGTAGCTTGATTGCTTCCGGTTGGTCCCCTGTAGCCTGATACGGTGCCTGAAGTTCAAAGTCCATCTTTCCCTCTTTCCAGGAGTTGATGATTATCGATCCCAGATGGCTCATTTTATCATATTATATACATTTGTTCTATATTTGTTCTGATAACTTCAATACCAATGCTCTCCTCTGCAAATTTCGATTATACTTTTCAATATGAACAAGATCCCGATCATCCACACCCTTAGTTCCTCAGCCTGGCGTGATTATGAATTGATTGACTCAGGTGAAGGATACAAGTTGGAACGGTTTGGTAAGTATACATTTGCCAGACCCGAAGCGCAGGCTGTATGGAAAAAATCCCTTCCCCCCACCCGCTGGAATAATGCGGATGTATTCTTCCAGGTAACACGTGAAGAAAATGGCGGGCACTGGGTTTTTAAGACCCAGGTACCAGCCAGATGGCCAATTCAATATAAGAACTTAAAATGCTGGGTCCAGCCAACTGCCTCGCGTCATGTGGGTCTCTTCCCTGAGCAAGCCACACATTGGGATTGGATCCATGAACAAATTACCCTTGCAGATCGACCTGTACGGGTCTTGAACCTTTTTGGCTATACAGGCATGGCTACTCTGGCAGCTGCTGAAGCCGGCGCGCAAGTGACACATGTAGATGCTTCTAAGAAAGCGATTATCTATGCGAAAGATAATCAAACTCTGTCGGAACAACTTGATAAGCCAATCCGCTGGATCGTTGATGATGCCTTGAAATTCACCCAGCGCGAGGCGCGTAGAGAAAATTATTATGATGGTATTATCCTGGATCCGCCAAAATTTGGTAGGGGTCCCAAAGGGGAAGTCTGGGAATTCTTCGATCTCATTCCGGACCTGCTGTCAGCATGCAGGCAGGTTTTGTCTCCCAAACCCTTATTCGTTGTAATGACTGCCTACGCTGTAAAATCTTCTGCATTAACATTACATGGTGCGATCAAAGAGATGATGACCGATCACAAGGGCGATATTCAAGTCGGTGAGCTTGTATCTAAAGACAACACACAGGAAAAATATATTTCACATGCTCTTTATGCACGCTGGTCATCTTTGCCAGAAGACAAACATAACCGGGAGCTGAGTTAAAGCTCCCGGTTATGTTTTATGGCAGGACGTAATGCAGTATTCTGTTATTTAATGCATCACTGACGAATACACCGCCATCTGCATCGTTTGTTATGCCAGCCGCCAAACCAATTCCATCGGCATCTGTACTGTAATCACCCCATGTTCTGATGAATTCTCCCGTGGATGTAAACTGCAGTACCCTGTATAGTTCAGGATCTGTAACAAACACCGATCCATCAATACCTATGGATATGAACGGTTTGTTTTCAAGAGATTGTCCATACCAACCTGCAATTTCCCAGGTTGTTATGAGTGTGTATTCGGTACCTGATATATCAGATGTGAACACCTGTATTCTTTGATTCCATGTATCCGTAACGTAGATATACCCATTGCGATCAATTGCCACCCCAACAGGTTCATCAAACTGGCTGGGACCTAATCCGTACTCGCCAAATGAAGTCACCGGGGTTCCATCTGATTTGTACACGACGATTCGCTTGTTCCCGGTATCCGCGACAAATACATTACCCTGCTTATCGACTGCTATACCACGTGGTCCCCACAGAGCATTCAAATTCTCGCCCTGTCCGAAATAGCCCCACATGGCTGTAAACTCACCTTTGGAGTTAAATTTTTGAATGCGGTGATTCCATGTGTCGGTAACATACACGCTTCCATCTGGTCCGACAGCTACACCCCAGGGTTCATTAAATAATCCGCCAGGAACAGCACCCTGCGTCTGGTCACCAAACCCACCCCACGCCTGAATGAATTCTCCGCCTGTTGAAAACCGTTGAATGCGATGATTGCGCGAATCTGCGACATATAGCGTTCCGTCAGGAGCAACCGCCAGCCCACGGGGTGAAGAGAATTGTCCGGGTTGATCCCCACTGGATCCAAATGCGTATTCAGGGTTTAACTCGATTCGTTGACTCTCGTATGGGTCAATTTGAACAGTCTCTGCGGCAGGAGCGAGCCCGTAATTCCATATCTGGGCTGCGATATCCTTCTTTACATACATTCGGATCCGTTCCGCAGGTTCCCAGGTCTCATCTGTCAGGTTTTGGTTGTTTGTCGCTTCAGCATACTTTTTGTAATCGCGGTTTAGCCAGATATCGAAGATTCCGGCACGGATATCGGGGTTGGAAATTGCCTCCCAGACCCTTGCCCCATCCAGATTGAAGTAGTCCTGGTTTGGCCACCACAAGCGGGCGTATTCGAAACTGTAAAATCCTTTTCCCACCAGGGGTTCGATCTTTGCATAATTCGGATTCCCAACCAGAACAATGGCGTCATCTCTAACAGCTTTGGATGGTTGATCGGCAAAATAATCGAGATTGCTGTAGTCCCGCAGGTACCACCAGTAAGGATAGAGCGATGAGTTGTCATACCCAATGCGTAGTGTCTTCCCGCCGGTAACTCGCTCTGATATTTCCGCTATCTGCTCCATGATATCCTTCGGACCTCTGGCTGCGTGCGCATAAACCAGGTATTCTTTCGCTGAATCATAATTTATATAATTCGCACGGTACGAGGCCCTCACGGTTAGTACTAAAAGAACAAACAATATCAGCGAACCCGATAATTGACCAAATTGGACATCTTGGTTTTTTCGTTTGAAATAAAACATCAATACCAATGAGCCAAGGATAAATACCAGAGTCAGCAGGAAAACCGAAGTAACTGAAAGTTGATCCAGTTGGTTTCCGGAAAATGGTAAAGGCTGGCTGTTTAGTTGCATGACCAATCTGATCAACCCAACCACAAAGAGGATGACAACCAGCAGACTTAATCCACCCGCGGGCGTGAATAGAGCTTTCCAGTGGATTCTCTTGAGAATGATTCCGAAGCTCCACCCAGCCAGCAAAATTAACGGCCAGGCAATATGTACAGTCAGCCAGGGCATCTTTTCACCGGCGATGCTGTAAGCGACTAAAGAAGTGATACTCCAGAATATCATCAGCCAGACGGGTAATTGCTCATCAACACCGGCAGGTTCCCCATCTTCTGGATAATCTGTCTTTATGGAATATCGTTTCTCAACTTCAGGATTATTCGGGTTCATCCAGCGGATGGTCGCGTAGATGGTCGCGATTATTGCCCCAATGGCAGGCAGAAACTCATAAATGGGAACTTGAATGCCGCTGTAAAAGTACCACGGCTGACTTCCCCGTTGCACTCCTTGCTGATCCAGCCAGTACCCCAGCGATCCGATGATACCGGTGAACAAGCCCTGCCCATTCGTGAATACAGTGGTGTAGAAGAAAATGTAAATCGCGTAATAAATTACAGCAGCTTTCCACCATACATCACGGTTCCACCACAAACCAAGCAGAATCGACACCGCGGTGATGATAGCCAGGATGATCCCGGTGCGGAGCATGCCTTCATTTGTATAATCCAACGGGTCCCATCCGAGCAGTTTCACCGGGAAAGCGGACAATTGCGGCAGGATGAGTGTACCAATAAGAATCAGCAGGTCGAAACTACGCTCTGTACGGATTTTATCCAACCCGATACCCATTACCGCAAAAACTGCAGCCGCCCCGATTGCCAGAACAGCCATCCCCGCGAGAGCGATGATGATGTAATTGAATGGTTCTGGGATAGCTGAAGCTTGAACTGCGCTCTCTCCACCTAATTCTGACAAAGCGGCACTGTTCTCAGCTGCGACTTCCGACAAGACCGTCCCCACAGCCATTGCCGCGATGAGACAAACTGCACCAATTACCAGACCAATTACAAATGTCCGCCGTGAGCGAGGTTCAACCCATTCCATGCCCCATAACCGCTTGATAAAGAGGAAGAGCAGGAACAGAAGCGCCTGTGCGGTGTAAATATAAGATGTCTCTTTTGTAGCAAATTGAAGTGAGATAACGGCTGCCAATCCCAGCAGGTATTTCGGTTTGGGATCCTCCAGATAACGCAGCATGAGGTAGAGAGTCAACACGCCAAAAAGGGCAACAAAGGCTTCATTCCGGGTGTATCTTCCATAATAGAGCATATATGGCGAAACAAGCATCATCACCGCGGCAGCCATCGCGCCTATCTTCCCCAGGTAGCGGCGGTATTTCCACACCATCCAGACGGTGGCGATGGAGAATAATGCCTGCGGCAGACGGGATGTGAAATCATCATCCCCGAACAGGCTGTACGCCAGGGCTACCAGGTGGAATTGCATGGGACCGTGTGTCACCGGGTCATGCCTGTAACCCTGCCCCTGGTAGAGCTCCCACGATGGGCGGACGTGGTTAACCTCATCGTGGCTCATCACCCGCGCATCCAGGATGGCAAAGCGGCTCACAACCGTCAGCAACAGGATGACCGTGAAGATGATTTTCTCAACGTTGAAATTTCTAAACCAGTCAGCAACCGGTTTCTCTAACCAGGAATGATTAATTTGAGATGTCTGGGTTTCGCTCATAGTTGTCTTTTTAATTCTTCCAAAGATTGAATAGGGTTAATTGTATCCTGTTCCATTTAGGGCTGCAATCAGCCGTCATCATAAACCCGGCATTAGTTGGGCGGGTTATTCCTATTAAAATCCAGCCAGGTGATCATCGCCTCGATTTGCGATTGCTTGTAATCCATCACCATCTTACCGGGGATGTCGCTCTCTTCTTCTGCCATGCGCTGATGCAGGCTATCCAGCCAACCTACCGCCATTTCCTTCTGCGCATCCAGCAGCTCACCATATTTTTGCCTGTCTAACTGCTGCAGAAAGGTAACCTTGGCGAGGAACTCCACGCGCATATCCCGTGGATGCGATACAGGTGTATTCACCCACTCCCAGAAAAGGCTCTCACCCTTCCCGGTTATATGGAATTCCCTTTTCACCGGCAGTGTACCCGTGTTGAGCAGCTCCGCGCGGATCAACCCCATTTCCTCCAGCTTATCGAGCATGGCATATAGCAGGCTCTGCTTGATATTCCAGATCTGGTTGAGCACACCATCGGTGTTCAGGTATTTGTACAGATCATACCCATGCATGGGTTTCTGGATTAAGACACCCAGCAAAATAAATTCTACAGAAAGTGGCTGAACATTTCGCGGCATAAATAATACTCAATTTTTGAATATTATATAACAGCGTACCACCCTGTCAATAAAGCATGTAGATTGGAATAAGGAGAATTTGCAATCTTATTACCGATGGTGTAAACTAACAGATTGCAATGAAAGCGTTTTATTCCTCCCTCCTGGTTTTGATTCTGCTTCTTCTCCCCTTCCACTCCGCCAGCGGACAGGGTGGCGATGTCGCCATTCTATCCCCCGTGGACGGTGAAGGCGTCAAAGGACAGGTGCTGGTGACCGGATACATCAAAGCCACCGGGTACACCCGTTACGACCTGGAGTTTGCCTTCACCGGCAAGGAAGATGCCGGCTGGCTGCCCATCGCTTCAGCTGAAAGACCCGCCGAAGAGGGATTCCTCGGCACCTGGGATACCACCTCCATCTCCGATGGCAACTATTCCCTCCGTTTACGCGTATATTTCAGCGGTGGAGAGATCAGCGAACACATCGTCAGCGGTGTGCGAGTACGGAACTATTCCACCATGGAAACCGCCACCCCCAACCCGGCAGCGCCGCAGACCTCCCTCACCGAGCAGGCCACAAAAGTCAGCCTGCTCCCCACTGGTGCACCCGCCAAACCGGCGGCGCCCAACCCGGCTGCCCTCACCCAGGCAGGACTCCAGCGGCTCATTTTCATCTCCCTGGGCATCGGAATCATTCTCGCGGTCGGACTGGCGCTCATATTCAACAAACGCAACCCCGGATCATAACCATGCTACCTGAACAACCTTCCAATAACTACCTGATCGTCGGACTGGGCAACCCCGGACGCGAGTACAAGCACACCCGCCACAACATCGGCTTCATGACCATCGACAAACTCGCCGTGGATCTCTCCATCCGCCTCTCCAAGGTGCAGAGCAAAGCCCTCATCGGCACTGCCCTCGTGGATGGGCGCAAGCTGATTCTGGTCAAGCCGCAGACCTTCATGAACCTTTCCGGGCAAAGCGTCATCTCCCTGCTGCGTTTCTACCGCATCCCCCTCGAGCAGATGATCGTCATCCACGATGATATCGACCTGCCTGTGGGAACCATCCGCATCCGCCCCGGCGGTGGATCCGCCGGACAGCGCGGTCTGGCTTCCATCATCGAAAAGGTGGGCACACAAGCCTTCCCCCGCCTGCGCATCGGCGTGGGCAGACCACCCGGTCGCATGGATGCCGCAGACTATGTGCTGCAGGACTTTCCCAAAGCCGAGCAGCCGATTATGGAAAAAGTGATCGCGGATGCCAGCCAGGCTGCCCTTACATTTGCGCGCGAAGGGCTCGATAAAACCATGAATACCTACAACGGTGATGTTCTCGGAGAAGCCTGATTTTATGCTTGCCTACCTGCAATCACACCCTGCCTATCAGAACCTGCTGAAACAAATCCGGGAGCGGATACCCACCTCGCCGCTCGCCCTGCTGCGTTCCGCCCGCCCGCTGCTCATGGCAGCCCTCGCAGCTGATTCCCCCGCCCCGGTGCTCGTGATCACCGACCGCATGGATCGCGTGACCACCTATTATGACGAAGCCGGCTACTGGCAGCCCAACCTGCAGCGCGTGATCTTCGCCGAACCGAACTCGCTCTTCTATGAAAAAGACCCCTGGGGAGCCCAAACCCGCCGCGACCGGCTGCAGACCCTCTCGGCGCTGGCTGAATACCATTTACCGGGTGGCAATCCGCAGAGCCACCCGCTTATTTTCGCTTCCGCCAAGGCGGTAATGACCCGCTCCATGCCGCGCCGTGACTTCCTCAAGGCGCTGGTGCGCCTCACCCGCGGGATGAGCCTGCCGCAGGAGAAGCTCCTTCAGCAGCTGGTCACGCTGGGCTACGAAGCGGTGGAGATCGTTGCCGAACCCGGGCAGTTCGCCCGCCGCGGCGGTATCCTCGATATCTGGTCCATGACCGCCGATCACCCCATCCGGCTTGATTACTTTGGCGACGAGGTCGATACCATCAAGCTCTTCGACCCCGCCAGCCAG
>CAZRKL010000023.1:20867-24665 GCA_964600595.1 uncultured Leptolinea sp. | reverse complement strand
TCTCTCGCCTGATATTTCATCCGCCAAATTTATGGAAATCGTCAAACTCGAAGAGGATATCAGCCGTCTTGAAAACCGCCTGGCTGGGTACGCCGGCTTGTGGTTCGCTGAAGATACGCAGAATCAGTCAGCCATGACCATGGTGGCGAAGATAGACCAGCTTCTGGCAGATTATGGCAATCGTGAATTGTTCTTCAGCCTGTGGTGGAAGAGCCTGGATGACAAAAACGCCAAACGGTTGATGGACACCTCGGGTGATTACCGGTACTGGCTCGAAGAGATCCGCCACTTTAAACCGCATACTCTCAGTGAAGCCGAAGAGAAAATCGTCAATATTAAAAATGTCACCGGATACAACGCACTCATCACTCTGTATGATGCCATAACCAACCGATACAGTTTTATGATCGAGGTGAATGGGGAAAAGAAAGAAATGACCCGCGGCGAGCTGATGGTATATGTCCGCAAGCATGATCCCGAGCTTCGTAAAACCGCCTACCAGGAACTTTACCGGGTGTACGGGAACGATGGTCCCATCCTCGGACAGATGTATCAGACGGTGGTGCGCGATTGGCGGAATGAACAGGTACAACTTCGGAAATTTTCGCAGCCAATTGCTGCCCGAAACCTGGGGAACGATATTCCCGACGAAGTGGTTGACACCCTGCTGGATGTTTCCCGTGAGAACGCCGCGGTATTCCAACGGTATTTCAAACTCAAAGCCCGCTGGCTAAAAATAGACCGCCTGCGCCGGTACGACATTTACGCTCCGGTGGAACAATCTGACAAGCAGTATTCGTTTGACCAGGCAGCCGACCTGGTGTTTGAATCTTTCCGCGAATTCGACCCCCAGCTAGAAAAACTGGCAACCCGTGTCTTTGCCGAAAAACATCTGGATGGTGAGGTGCGCAAAGGTAAACGGTCTGGGGCTTTTTGCTCCACTCTGGGTCCGGACTTGACACCCTGGGTGCTGCTTAATTACCAGGGCAGGGCAGATGATGTTGCAACCATGGCGCATGAACTCGGTCATGCCATCCACTCGATGCTCGCGGAACACCACACGCTCTTTACCCAACACGCCTGTCTACCCCTCGCGGAGACTGCCTCGACCTTTGGTGAGATGATGCTGGTGGATAAGCTGCTCAAGGAAGAGAAGGATGACAGCGTGCGGCGCGACCTGCTATTCAGGCAGGTGGATGATTCTTACGCCACCATCATGCGCCAGGCATACTTTGCCCTGTTCGAAAAACAGGCGCATGAAATGATTGCCAATAACGCATCGGTGGATGAACTGGCAGACGCGTATATGGAGAATCTGAAAGGTCAGTTTGGCGATTCTGTGGAAATATCCGATGAATTCAAGTGGGAATGGGTTTCCATCCCGCACATCTACCATACCCCCTTCTATGTATACGCGTACTCTTTCGGTCAGCTTCTGGTCCTCTCCCTCTATAAGCAGTTTAAATCCGAGGGCGAGAGCTTCAAGCCGCGATACCTCAAGCTGCTTTCAGCAGGAGGTTCAAAAGCGCCCGCCGAGGTGCTGGCAGATGCCGGTATCGACTTCCATCAGCGTGCATTCTGGCAGGGTGGATTCGATGTTATTGCCAGTCTGGTGAACCAGCTCGAACAGCTGCCCATCCGTTAACTATCCGCAGCACATCTTCAAATCACGGAGCCAATATATGTATTTAGCAATTGAAGGTGTTATAGGGGTGGGGAAGACTTCACTGGCGCGCCTGCTGCAGCCGTACTATCAAGGGAATATTTTGCTCGAGGTCTTTGAAGAAAATCCCTTCCTTTCCGATTTCTACGCGGACCGCGCCCGGTATGCCTTCCAGACCCAGATTTTCTTCCTCCTCAGCCGTTACCGCCAGCAGCGCGCGACGATTCCTCAGTGTATGGCAGACGGAATCGACCTGATCTCTGATTACACTTTTGACAAAGATTCTCTTTTCGCGCGAATTAACTTGAAGGGAGACGAGTTGGAAATGTATTACCGGGTGCATGAAGCCCTGGCAGAAAAGATACCTCCTCCCACGCTGGTCATTTATTTACGCGCCAGTACGGACATGCTGATGAAGCGCATTGCCATGCGCGACCGTCCTTATGAACGCCAGATGGAACGCGGGTATATCCATGAATTAAACGATGCCTACGAAGATTTCTTCACCCGCCAGTATCATGCCAGCCCGGTGCTGACCATTGATTCCAACAGCATAGATTTTGTGGGCAATCCTGATGACCTCAAAAGTATAGATCTGCGCATCCGCCAGGCGCTGGAGATGGCTCCATTTCAGCCGGAACTCCCGCTGGGATAAGAATACTTTGATTTCATTGAGCCGGTTTCGAGTAGAAACCGGCTTTTTATACCCCATAATTGGGTTTCCTAACTGGCTTGGGGTAAAATAAGAGAAATCCATTTTTTCGGGGAAATATGCGAATTACGCGTGAACTGCTCGTCAAAACAGCCAGGGATACCGTAGCCATCAAGCTGCGCAAAGAAAAAGATATTGTCGCCGCCTATATGGTGGGTTCGGCACTGGGTGACTATCCCCTTCTGGGCGGGATGACAGATATCGACATTATCATCATCCATTCTGATGAACCCAAAATTGAACGCGAGGTTCAACGGGTCTTTGATGAAGTTCACCTGGATATTGTTCACCATCCCCAACACTACTATCTGCAGCCGCGCGAATTACGTACCGAACCCTGGCTCGGGCACGCGGTCTATAACCATCCCCTGCTCCTCCATGATGTTCGCCACTGGTTTGAATTTACCCAGGCAAGTGTAGGCGCGCAGTTCTACCGCCCCGATCTGGTAATTCAACGCGCCCGGAGATTGTTTACCAATGCGCGGGATATCTGGACCGTGTTAAAGGAATCCCGTAAATCTCATTCGGACCGGATCCGTTTTTATCTGGCGGCCATTGGTTCCGCGGGGAATGCTATTGCCGTGCTTACCGATAATCCGCTTCCCAACCGGCGTTTTGGGCTTGAACTTCCGCAGCGCTGCTCTGCAGCAGGATCGCCTAGCCTAGCGGATGGTTTATTCTCCCTCCTGTGCAGGGAGGATCTTTCGCGTGAAGAGCTGACAGGCATCCTGCCAGAATGGGATTCCGCCTTCAACGGTGCTGGTGGACAGGAAAAATTCTCAATGGATGTTCATCCGTTACGCCGGGATTATTTCTACAAAGCATTTGAACAAATGATATCAGAAGCGCCGGTGCAGTCGGTTTATTTCCCCCTGCTGCGAACCTGGAATAAAGCCATCTGCTCATTCCTTGCAACTACACCACAATATGAACATTGGCTGCAGGCAATGAGCCGCTTCCATTTAGGCAGGGAAGATTTCAACCAGCGTCTGGTTGAATTAGATAGCTATTTGGATCAATTGGAAAATCTGCTTGAATCCTGGGCGAGCAGCCACGGCGCTTGATCCATCCACCCCTGTGGATAACTGAACATAATCTGTGGATAACCGATTCTCCGTGTGGATAAATCCGGAGCAAGTGTTATTTGTAAGAATCAAATTCCGGATTCTGGCGATCCAAATCGAATCTAATTCCACTTCTGATCATGCCAGATGATATTTCTATCCATAGATGAGAATTCTCAACAGATTCAATCCAAGACCATTCATATATTGTTTTTTTTGGCAACAGTCTGTGGATATTAGTGTGGACAAATATTTAATAGATTGTGGATAAAAGCGGTCTTTTCCACCAGAAAAAAGCACTCTATATGTTTCACTGATTTATCAACGATTCATCCACAAAAATTGAATAATGTGGATGA
>CAZRKL010000023.1:1374-20767 GCA_964600595.1 uncultured Leptolinea sp. | reverse complement strand
TATGTTTCACTGATTTATCAACGATTCATCCACAAAAATTGAATAATGTGGATGATGGCTTTGTACCCCATATATGGTGATTATTTCTTTAAATTCTCTCCATATAGGGAATATCTCTAACGATCTATAATTATCCACATATTCACAGGCTCTACTATTAATACGAATCCTGATACATATATATAAATAATGATAAAGTATTGCAGATATAGATTGAATGAGCCATAAAATCGACGTAAATCATCCTACTTGTATAATCAATAGAATCCTGTACAATGATTTAACAATTGATGGATAGTCCGGAAAGGTAGAACCCTACCATATTCAACAATAACAGCGTAATTATACGAGAGGGAGAAGAATATGGACATCATCAAGGTTTCCGCCAATTCTCGCACCGCAGCGGTTGCGGGAGCCATCGCAGGGGTCATGCGAGAACATCACCATGCTGAAGTTCAGGCAATTGGAGCCGGCGCTGTAAACCAGGCAATCAAAGCGCTGGTATTAGCTAAGGGATATCTGGCAGCGGACGGAATACCTGTCCACTGTATTCCTGAGTTTGTCGATGTCGAAATTGACGGGAAAATTCGGACAGCGATCAAATTAGTCATTGATCCTATCCCAGCTGAGAAATAATAAATAAAAATTTTACTAAGGTTTCATTTCATCGGGAGAGAATATCACTAATTCTTTCCCGGTTAGTTTTTCCTGCACCTTCCTGGTTATCAGGTCGAGGTGGTGAGGATAGAGCACAAAATCAAGGTTGTCTGCCGGGATGGTTAGAACCGGACAATTGGTAAATTCGTTGATCCAATTGTCATAGAGATTGTTAAGCTGATCCAGATAATCTTGCGGAATGGCTCTTTCGTAGTCGCGGTCACGCTTGCCAATGCGATGCTGCAAGATGGGAATGGACGCCTTCAGATAGATCACCAGATCTGGCGCCGGTAAAAAATCCAGCACAGTGTGGTAAAGGTCACAGTATGTTTCAAAATCCCGTTCGGGCAAATGCCCCTGCAGGTATAAATTGCGTGCAAAGATCTCTGCATCTTCGTATACACTACGATCCTGAATGACAGAATCCTGGCGCAGGGCAAGCTGATGATGCATTTTCAGACGATGGCTGAGGAAATAGATTTGTGAGTGGAATGCCCAGGTGCGCATATCTGCGTAGAATTCTGAAAGATAAGGATTCTGCGCTTCCGGTTCGATGAAAGGTTCCCAGCTGAGTCTTTTACTGAGCATTGATACCAGAGTTGTTTTCCCCACTCCGATATTCCCGGCGACGACAATAAATTTCTTCATACAAAAATTATAGCATTCCCTTGCTTTTTTCTCCGGGTCTTTAAGATTGCCGCTCAAATCATTTTCAGCTACACTCTATTCAGATAAATTTTAGGGAGGGATAAATGGCTGAGCAGGTGATTTCGTTGCCCTGGGGCGCGGATAGGATCAACATCCGCATACCAACGCGCTGGAAAGTGAATGGAATTCTAGAACCCACTGCGCTTCCACCAGCGGAAGATACACGGGAAGAGATAAGCAGAGCGCTCGCAGAGCCGGTGGGGATGGAGAGACTCGAAGAGTGGGTCAAACCCGGTCAAAAAATTGCAGTAGTGATCGACGATATCAGCCGGCCAACTCCGGTTAATATGATCTTTCCAATCTTGTTTGCAAATCTGCAGAAAGCCGGAGTGAAGGCTGAACAGATAACGATCATTCCTGCGCTGGGCGTCCACCGCGGAATGGATGAATCTGAGATTATCAAGAGAACCGGCATGGAAAGTCTGCAGGGGATGAAGTGGGAAAATCCGGATGCCGATGATCAGGAAAAGCAATCCTTCCTGGGAACAACATCGCGCGGCACACCAGTCTGGATCAACCGCACTGCCGCAGAATCAGATGTGATCATATCTATAGGCTGTATAGAGCCGCACATCATTGCCAGTTTTGGTGGTGGATATAAAAACCTGCTGCCGGGTATTGCCGGGCGTGTATCCATCGCCCACAACCATGCTCTCAACTGTCAACCGGGGACATTCAATATGGTCGGGCAGCCCATCGATCAGAACCCCATGCGCCAGGATCTGGAAGAAGTTGGTAAGATGCTCAAACCAAAGGTTTTCATCATCAACACCATCTTGAACAACCTTCAGCAGGTGGTAAAAGTTGTCAGCGGCGATCCGATTGCTGCCCATAGAGAAGGGGTGCGGATCAGCGCCAGCCTGTACGGGGTAAATGTGATGCAGAAAGCGGATATTGTCATCTCGGATTCTCACCCCATGAATTCAGACCTGCGACAGGGGGTTAAGGCGCTGGCAAATACCATCCGTGCCTTGAAGAAAGGCGGGATTCTTGTAACGGTGGTACGTGCCGAAGAAGGTGTGGGTGTGTTTGGACTGGCTAACAAAAAGTTGCCGCTGGGTAAAAAAGCGCTGAAATTCCTGGCGCCCGTCATCCTGCCGCTGGTGACCAAATTAAAATTGAAGGGAATGGGAGAAGAAGACCGCTTCTTCCTGTACTTTGCCCTGCAGGCAATGCGGATGGGAACACTGCTGATGTATGCCCCGACCATTCCACAAACCATTCACGATAATCTGCCCTTTGTCACTTTTGTCCCATCCCTTGAAAAAGCGATTGAAATTGCCAAAATTCAATTTCCAGCGAATGCGGATGTGCTTGTCTTCCCCAATGGCGGAATCACCTACCCAATCATAGGATAGTTCTCAGGGGAAACAAAATCTTGAAGAAAACAAAAAGCCGGTCATTCGACCGGCTTCATTGTGTTGTTGCTAAAAATTATGCGGGTTTGGGGGATTCTGTCGGGCAGACACTGGCGCAGGTGCCGCAATCAGTGCATTTGGCAGGATCGATCACATAGATGGTATCACCCTGTGAAATTGCGCCTTCGGGGCATTCAGGTTCGCATGCGCCGCAGGAAATGCAGTCATCGGTAATTACGTAAGCCATGGTTTGTTCCTTTCAACGTAATGGATAAAACGAGCGTTCATAAGGTAACATATTCGTCTGCTTGCATGCAATGTTATTTGTCCATCGCTTGACTGCAATATGTCACTTTGATTTAGAATTTCGGATTCTCTGTGTACAAACTCAAAACCTTCAATACCACCTGTACAGATTTTTCCAGAGATGGGATGGGCAGATACTCGTATTTTCCATGAAAGTTATGTCCACCTGCAAACAGGTTGGGTGTGGGCAGCCCCTGGTAAGACAACCTGGCTCCATCTGTGCCGCCGCGGATGGGACCGATCTTGGGTTTGATTTCCAGCTCTTCCATCGCCTGCTTGGCGGTATCAACCACATGCATCTTGGGTAAGATGACCTCTTTCATGTTCTGGTATTGTTCGATTAAATCCACTTTGACCCTGTCAGTACCGGCAACCTGATTCACATAATCCACTGCTTTCATGAAAACAGCCTTGCGTTTCTCATAAATATTCCGGTCGTGGTCACGGATGATGTAGATCAACGTGGCTTCTTCCACTTCTGCGTTGACCTGGTAGAGGTGATAAAAGCCCTCATATTTTTCTGTGTATTCCGGGCGTTCCGCCGCTGGCAGCAAACCGTGGAAACGGTATGCCAGTTCAATGGCGTTGATCATTTGATTCTTGGCGCTGCCGGGATGAACACTGCGTCCCTGAATATGGACTTTTGCCATGCAGGCGTTGAAACACTCATATTCCAATTCTCCCAGCTCCCCACCGTCGACAGTATAAGCGAAATCGGCGTTGAATTTATTCACATCAAAGAAATCTGCCCCATGCCCAATCTCTTCATCAGGGGTGAATCCGATACGGATTCTGCCGTGCTTGCTCTCTGGATGTTGGATCAAATACTCCATGGCAGATAAAATGACCGCGATTCCGGCTTTATCATCTGCCCCCAGCAGGGTGGTTCCATCAGAGGTGATGATGTCTTGCCCCACGTATTTCAGCAGCTCGGGAAAATCGCGCGGAGAAAGGACCATATTAAGCTTTTTATTTAATACAATCTCTCCGCCGTCATAGTTGCGAACGATCTGCGGAGAGACATTTTCACCGGGCGCTTCGGGACTGGTATCCATGTGGGCAACCAACCCGATGGTGGGGATCTTTTCAGGGGTATTCGCGGGCAGGGTGGCGTAGATGTATCCCTTTCCATCCAGTTCCACGTCCTGCAAGCCCATCTCTTTCATCTCTTTAACCAGCATTTTTGCCAGGTCAAACTGGCGCGCGGTGCTCGGAAATGTTCCGGTATCATATTCAGAGGTGGTGTACACTTTCGCGTATTTTATAAATCTATCCACAACACTTGTCATGAGGTGCTCCTGTATTTTCTTCAGTTATTGTTGAATTATAGATGATTGCGCTTATTTTTGTGTCTCCATCCAGATCTGATTGCCATCCGAAATAATGTGCAGCCAGCCCGATTGTGATAATGTAACATCAGGTAAAGTGTTCTCCCCATAATCCGGGCTGATCCAAATCTGGGGATGACATGCAGGGGAAAGATCCGCTTCAGTACCCGTGGTATACAATACATTCCCTGCACAACTTGGAGGTTGCGTAGATTTTTCGAGTACCAGTTCAGCGGAAAAATTCAGCCATGAAATTATTACAGTCTCAGGTTGCCTATCGCCTGGAATTAAAGCCACCAACAAGTCATTCCCGAAATCGAGGATTCCTCCATCTGGCAGGTGGGTGGAATTCGCGCTGGTACCCGGCAGAAGATCCAGTGTATTTGTAGGTTCCCAATGTCCAAGAAGAAAGATATCTTTTGGAGAAAGTACCTGGACAATCTCCTCAATCAGACGGATATTTTCATTGGAAGTTAACATCATCCCGTTCAGTTTGCGCTGAGGAAAAGGCAGCCGCGGGTCAGTAAATGCAAATAACTCACTTGCGCTGCTTCCCGGTTGAATCAGAAAAGAATCTCCTGCAGGCGAAATTAATAATATGGCAGGATTTTTGTTATTGCCCGAAAAGTATAAATGCAACCTGCCATCCGGACGATCTACTGCGGTGTGCAACAAACCATATGAAACAACCAGCATAAGCACGATAGTAAAAGCGGGTTTCCATGCGTTCCTTACTTTTAAAAGCAAACCGGGTAGCACAACAGGAAGGCAAAGAATAATCAGCCAGAAAAGTATCAGGCTGTAACCGATTTGTGGAGAAACCAGATTTGGGAAGTTTAACCCTGCAGTCCATGTCACGACTTTGATTGTGAGGGTGATGAAGGGCAGACTCAACAATCCGGTTATCTGCCCGAGAACTGGATGTATCCAGGCCAGGATCAGTGCTGCTCCTGAGGTAATCATTAATGGCGGTTGCAATGGCAACACCAGCGGATTTGCCAGTAGCGTAACCCAGGGGAATTGGTGGAAATGATGCAGCAATAAGGGCAGGGTGGTGATCTGCGCGGCGATCGTATAGAAGAAATACTCACCCAAACCATTGCTGACTTTTCGAGCAAGGTTTTCTTCCATGCGGGCGGAGAAGAACTGCTGCAAGAAACGCTGAATTGGGCTGGCAAAAAGAATTAATCCCAATGTGGCAGCTGCTGAAAGCTGAAAACTGATACTCCACAGTAAAAATGGACGGAACCCTAACATAATTCCGGCGGTGAGGAAGAGCGCATTCAAACCACCGTTCCGCCTTCCGATAAGCATGCCTAGAAGGCTGATGCTGCCCATGATGGCTGCCCGCACCACCGGTGGATTGGCTCCGACCAGGATGGTATAGAGTGAAATGGCGATGATCGCGGCGGCAGTGCCTCGCCACTTGCCAAAAATTCTGGCAAATAACAAAGTGATCAAGCTGGAGACGATCGCAATATTGAAACCTGAAATTGCGATGAGGTGAGATGTACCTGACCGGCGGAACGATTCATCCAGGTCTGCCGGCATGGTGCTGTCATCTCCCAGCAGGATGCCCTGCACCAGCGATGATTCTGGCGAGGGAAATATTCTGGCAAGCAAAGCCAGGGATTTCTCACGGAATAGGTACAGAAAATAGCTCAGGCGGATGGGTCCAGGTTGTGTATCCAATACCTGCGGGTATAACATCTGGGTATATATATTTTCCGCAGCAAGGTACTGCCGGTAAGAGAAATCTGCGTCCTCCTGTGGTGTGATCGGTTTGCCCCGCAGGATGAGTTCTTCACCAAGGTTGATACTCGCATCTGATGGGAGAAATACCATCAGTGGCTCCCGAGTCTTCCAGGTGTACCCCTGTTCCCGGGTGAATTCGACAGCCTGAATTTTCACCAGGGTCAGATTCTCGCGCCGATCGGGTGGTGCCATGACAAATCCCCGGATCAGGATTTTCCCCTGGTTTTGATTACCGAATATTGTGGTTTCAGAATTGGCGGGCTGCTGAAAATGATACAGACTTGCTCCCAGCGCGAAACAGAACGGGAGGAAAAGGTATGGCAGTCGTGTGCCCGGCAGGAAAGCAGTTATTGATTTTGCCCACCCCGGGTTGGATCTAATCCGTTTTGTGAGAAACAAAAGACCAAAACCCAGCAGAGCGGACAGACCACAGAAAACAAACCAACCTGCTCCTCCACCAGAAAGTTGGTTGGCGGTGATGATTCCTGCGATGAAGAACGAGGTGATCCAGAAAAAGGGCATATTGAAGGTCAGTTTGTGTCAGTATTTTTCCACAACCCGGGGATAAACATGGGCACTTTACGGCGGTAATCATCATATTCGGGGAATTGCGCCAGCAATTTCTGCTCTTCGAGCACCGCCCCGGCGAAGATATAGAGGGTACTCGCGAGAATCAGGGCGAGCGAGTTGGCGGTCATCACTGGCAGCAGCCACAGCAAGACCAGCCCGAGCGAGTAAACCGGATGGCGCACCACCCGATACATGCCATCTGCCCGAAAACCCTCCTGCCCGGGTTGCCTGCCGAAAGCCTGCTGCAAACCGCTGAAAACCCAGATATCTGTCTGCAGCAGTGCCAGCAAAAGCAATACTCCGCAGATCAATTGAACAATAAGAGAAAAGTATATAAAGGGTGCGGGTATCTGGTAAAGCGGAATATCCGGCAGGATCAGAACCAGAGCAAGAATCGGAAGCAGGGAGATGACAGAAAAGACTGAATACATCAGGCGGTAATACCGGGCAAAGAAGCGGGAGTAGCGTTTCTGAAGCCATTCCTTCAGGGATAACGATGCCATCCAGGAGTGGATGACTCCGTAGACAACCATCGCCAAAAAAATAAACAGGGCAGAGAGCCAATTCATATTTCAATTATAGACGGATTGAGTCTGAAGAACGGGGGTTGTCGCAGGATTTATAATACAAATATGACTCGGTCCCAAAAATTGACACTCATAATATTAATCATCCTTTTTGCTGCCGGTTGGGTCGCATGGTATATCCTGACACCGCGGGTTGTCTCTTTTTTACCAGATGAAGGCAGCCAGGATCTTCTCCCTAATACTTCCATAACTCTACAATTCAGCCAGGCGATTAATCCTGCAACCATCAAGAATTCCATCACGCTCACCCCAGCCATGCCATTTTCTGTATCACAGGAAGGCGCATACATAAAACTAGATACGCTGGAGCCTTTTGCCGAAGGCGGCACAGTAACAGTGACGGTCAGAAAAGGGATCAAATCTACACTGGGCATACCGCTATCCAAAGAGGTGAGCTGGTCATTCGGCATCAAAAATGCCTGGCTGCTCTATCTCCTGGATGTTCCTGGTGGAACGCAGTTATACCGGATGGATCCAGAAGGACTGGTCACAGACAGGTTGCTCGATATTCCAGAAAGCGTGGTGGATTATTCCATCGCACCTGATGGGGAAGCCATACTGGCGGTGGTGCAGGCGGAGTCAGCTATGGAGATTCGTTACTATAACCTGTCTGATGGGAACTCTATAACCATTTACAGCTGTGGTGAAAATATCTGCAGCAAACCAGTTCTCTCACCAGACATGAAATATCTTGCCTACCTGACAGGTGAGACACCAAAGATCGGTGGTAAAGGAAATACGAAGGTGTGGCTGCTCACTCTCAATGATCTGCAACCGATCGGTGGGGCGATCACAGCCTCGGGCAATGAGCATCCCACCCGAGACCCGTCCTGGTCAAATCAAGGTTGGTTGTCGATCTATGACGATGCGACCATGGAATATGTATTCCTGCAGCCTTCCACCGGAGAGCGGGTGCAGGTCTTCAGCGATACCGGTGAACCGGGAGACTGGAATGCGGCTGGCGATATTTTTCTTGTGCCTGAAGTTCAATTCACCGCGGAGGATAGTTTCGCGATTGTAGATTATTACAGCCGGCTGATCGCTTACAAACCCGCCACCGGTGAACGTATTCCCTTTACCCAGAACAACCAGGCGGAAGATGCCCTGCCAGCCTTTTCCCCCGATGGTTCCAAGGTGGCTTTTGCCCGCCGTTTTACCAACGAACAAAACTGGACCCCCGGCCGCCAGTTGTGGACAATCAATGCCAATGGGAGCAATTCCCGCCAGTTGACCAACGATCCTGATTATCACCATCTCGGTTTTAGCTGGAGCCCAGATAATAACCTGCTGGCATACCTGCGGTTTAATACTTCAAATTTGAATGAAACCCGTGAAATGTGGATTATCGATACCCGAACAGCTGCAAGACAGCGGGTGATGCTGAATGCCTACCAGCTAAGCTGGTTGCCGTAATTATTAACCTTGATTTTCTTGTAGTTCCCTAATTCGGGGGTTACCCGCGTAAAAACCATGATATTTATCCGGTAGCAGGGCAGCGATCTGGCTCATAATCTCTTCGGTGTTCTTGTCTAAGGAATCTCCGTGATTTCCTCGTTCAACGGGCGGAAGTGTGAATGGTTTGCCAAAACGGGCGTGCAAGGTTGGTTTTTTTAAGGCTCTGATTTCCTGCATGGCTGTTTCGGTTCCATACAAGCCGACAGGCAAAATAGGGACCCTGGCTTTTTCCGCCAGTAAGGCTACACCATTTTTCGCTTCGATCAGCTTGCCGCTCTTGCTTCTTGTACCTTCAGGGGCAATTCCCAGCATTCCCCCGCGATTGATGATCTGAAGCCCTGCGCGAATGGCTGAAAAATCTGCTATTTCGCGGTTTATCCAGATTGAATCAGATACATTCACAAACAGACTAAAAAGGGGATTAAAGCGGTACTTATCGGTCACAAGCGCAGACAGGTTGTCCCGGTTGATAATAATAAAAATAAAAGGAGTATCCAGCCGGCTGAGATGATTTGTGGCGAGAATACAACCTCCCTCAGGGGGAATATTTTCCTCACCCTCGACCACCATGGTGGTAAGAAGTTCAAATACCCGGCGGGCAAAATTCCGTAAGCGAGGTCGATCGATACCAATAACAGTTGCCAGGGTGTTTTCTCCTACTCTGGAAGATCCGCAGACTGCGCGGGCTTTTTACGGCTCTTGATCACTTCGATTACTGCCGGGATGACGGAAATCACGATTATGGCGATGATCACCAGCGAAAAGTTTTCTTTAACAAATGATAAATTGCCAAAGAAATATCCCACAAAGGTAAACAGGGCTGTCCAGACCATGCCGCCGAAAAAGTTATAGCTGATAAAGTGCCGGTATGGCATCTTACCGATCCCGGCAACAAATGGAGCAAATGTGCGAATGATAGGGATGAATCTTGCCAGAAAGATGGTAATTCCACCGTGCTTGACATAGAACGCATGCGTTCTGTCGAGATATTCTTTTTTCAACAATCGGGAATTGGCTGAAAAAGCCTTGGGACCGATGAACTTGCCAATTTCATAGTTCACCGTATCGCCAATGACCGCCGCTGCAAATAGCAATAACCACAAAGGTACAATTTTCAGCGGGCTGCCATCGAGTGCGACCAGGGATCCGGCAGCAAACAAAAGTGAATCACCGGGCAAAAAAGGTGTTACCACCAACCCGGTTTCCATAAAGATGACCGCAAATAGAATCGCGTAGGTCCATATACCAGCCTGCGCGATGATTTCAGCGAGATGAACATCCAGATGCAGAACAAAGTCGATGAGAAATTTGATGATTTCCATGATTCACCAGAGAATTGGATTCGTGCGAGGGATTATAGCATGGATTGAAAATCAACTTTTTTCGTCACTTCCAATCCCATGCTGTCCTTATTATGAATTATTTTGAAATTTCCGGTTAATCAGAATGATCGCCAGTAACCCCCCCACAGTCAGAACACCAAGGAGATAAGGCGAAACAATTCCGGCTGTTTTTAGCCAGGTAGAATTATCTGCGGATACAAGTTCAGCAACACCCAGAACGATCGCGGTGCTATTCCAGATGCCATGCAACACAACCGCCAGGAGATACCCACCAACAAGACGACCGAATTTGCGCTGCTGCCAGGCTGACGCTAATCCCCAGCCGACGATTCCGGAAGCAAGCATATGCATAACCGCCGTGCCTATGCGGTTAATGACCAGAATGAGCCAATCTTCTCCAACTACCTGAGCCGATGCCAGCAGGCTTTCCATGAAAGCAAAGCCAGCCCCGCTCATCATCCCACCGATGAAACCATCGCGCGGAGTCCAATCGCGGCCTGAAAGCAGCCAGAACCCTACCGGTTTTAGCGCTTCTTCCACTAAAGGTACCAGTCCACTTACGAACAGCAGTATTCCAAGGAGCACCCAGGGATTCTGAAGGGCGGGTAGAAAGATTTGCATCAATACTTCAGGGTCATCCCCGGCGATCATAATCCGGTTGGAAAATAACAGCGCCTTCGCCTGCATCTCCGGATCCAGAATGAGGATGACAATCGCGATCATGAGAACAAAGAGAATCGCCGCCACCTCAACCAGCATACTGAAAAAGGTTCCGCCTGCCATACCCGTGGCAACCAAGCCCGCCGCTCTCTGCGGTGTGCGGAATTGCAATTTCCGGATTGCCAGACCCATGATAAAAAAGATGGGTACGGTTACCACCAGAACGTGAACAACTGGAAAGAGATATTTGATGGCGCCATCTGCTTCTGATAAGGCGCTACCCGCGAAAGCTAATCCCACCCAGATGGGCAGGATCAGCCACCATAACCAGTGACCTTTGAAAACAAGATGAGCAGTGTCTTTATTTTGCAGACTTAAGATCGGAAAGATAGTACTGGGGAGCAGGATGATGCCCAATGCTGCCAGAGCAAAACTGACAACCAGTAGTTGATATCCCATCCCGGATTCAAAGTCTGGTGAAATCAGGGAAATCACAGCAGAAAACAGGACCAGCGCAGCGGTTCCCCACAACAGCAACGCGGTAAGCGCACTGAACACCAGCTGCACTGTATGAAAGGTTTTTGAGACGGGTTGGCTTGTTTGAACCATTATCCTTCTTTGATGGTAATGCTTTTTATTACGTCTGCAGGGAGCATTGTCCCGTCAGTTTGATATGTGACACTGAGTAAATCCAGTACTTCCAGACCACTGATTACTTCACCAATCACAGATAAGTTACCATCGAACACTGGCTGCGGGTCGAGGGTAATGAAGAACTGGCTTCCATTTACCAGTCCAACCATCCCCTTTTTATCAAATTTGGCGGTCAGATTTTCAGCGCCCAGATCGTAACCCGCCGAACCGTAACCTGTATCCGTGTGATCACCGGCTATCGCGATTCGGAAACCATTTTCAGCCGAATCCTTGATGACATCGTTAAAGGGTTGGTTGTTATACCAGCCTTCCTGCGCGAGATAGATGAAACTATTGACCGAAAGCGGAGCTGCTTCTGGGAAGAGACGGATTTCAATATCTCCCTTGTCAGTGGATATTGTCGCGGTGTATGCTTTTGCCGGGTCAATAACCGTTGGCGGGCATTCTTTGTAAACATCCTCTGAGGTAAGCAGCAGCTGAATGATGACACCCAGATTCTGCAACTCACCTTCCTGAACAATCCGTCCATTGATCATCAAGAAGGGGGTGTAACTAATGCCCAGCTGGCTGGCTTCTTCGGTCGCTTTTTGGGCTTTATTCACCATTGCTTCACTCTTAAGATCAATGATGAATTTATCCTTATCCAAACCCAGACTTTCAGCTGTGGTCACAAGGTAGGTTTCAAAAGCGGTGATATCCATGGCTCCCCAATCAGCCTGTTTTTCCAGCAGGTAATCGGACATCTCCCAAAATTTACCCTGCAATCCGGCAGATTCAGCCGCCTGAGTTGCCAGGGGAGAGAGTGTGTGAGATGGAAGGGGAAAGTGACGGTAGACAATACGAATATCATCGGGGAAGACGGTCAGCATCTGTTTCAGACCAGGCATGATCGCGGCGCAATATGGGCACATATAATCGCTGTATTCGATGATGGTGATTTTCGCGTTTTCGCTGCCTCGTCCCCAATCATTTTCGTTCACCTGAGGAATATTTTTGGCAAGGGCAACCTGGGCTTCGTCTGGTGTCCGCAAAGCGCCATCTCTGACGGTGCATTTTGCAGGTACGTCTGCGGCAGGTTGTATTTCAGATTGCGCGGGAACAGGAGTTTCAGCGTTTGGAGTAACCTCTGCAGTTGGTTTAAAAGACGGCATGGTTGTTGCTGGCGCGCAGGCGCTTAAAAGCAGCGTGAATACCAATAAGAATAAGAGGGAATGTTTATACATATTTATCCTTTCAAGACAGGGCGGAGAGTCTGCTATCGATAATATCTCGAAGCGAGTTTTGTATTTGATCCTTGGTCTGGTCTGCATTCACCGTTACCCAACGTGCAGGATCTTGTTCCACGAGCTGATGATATCCTTCACGGACGCGTTTGTGAAAGGGCATATCGTAATCATCCAGGCGATTCCATTCACCGCCACCCTTCAATCTACGACGCAATCCAACCTCTACATCAAGGTCAAGAAGGATGGTGAGATCAGGTTTAAGAGAACCAGTGGCGAAATCCAGCAGCTGACGCAGAAAAGCCAGATCTGTTCGATGACCATAGCCCTGGTAAGCCATAGTTGAATCGGCGTAGCGGTCGCAGATGATAATTTTCCCCGCCTCAAGGGCAGGGCGGATGACCTGTTCAACCAGCTGCGCACGAGACGATTGGAATAAGAGGATCTCTGTGCGAGGGTGCATACCCTTATTCGCCATACTCATAATCACATTGCGGATTTGCTCACTGATCTCTGTGCCGCCCGGCTCGCGGGTGGTTAAGATATTCCATCCTCTGCCGCGCAGGTATTCCGCCAGTGCTGGTATCTGGCAGGTTTTTCCGCATCCATCTGGACCTTCGAGGGTGATGAAAAATCCTTTCATTCGCGATAGATCCGTACCCTGCGGTAGGGTTCCTTCCCGTAAGATTGAGACACGAGCTGAGCCTGACGCGCCAGATCGTGCTGCAACCTGCGGATAGTAGGGGCAGCCGGGGGCAGATCTATGTATCTTTCACCGTTGAGGACAGCAGCGATGGCTGCCTGGGTCTGTTCAATGGTACCCTCCAGGTTGGGACTGGCGATCGCAGAATCGGAGAGATTAAAAATCTCTGCCAGAAATTGTTCGATCTGGTTAATCGTGTTTGCCCGTAATACATAAATGGGCATGCCGCGTTCCTCCGCCTCCACAATACCTGCCTGGCGGTTACGGTAGTAAGAACGTAATGTGATGAGAGATTGTGCTTCGTCAATGTTTCTGACCACCACCACCGGTACGCCCAGCCGTTTGGCTGCCTGCTGCAAGCGGTTGCGGGCAACACCGTATGGGTAAATGCGAATCGGCTGGTCGCTTTTTGTCCGCTCTGGCGAAGTTCGAATATCTTCAGCGGCGCCGAATACAAGTGAACTCTGTTCGTATGGAAGAGTTGTCTGCTGACGGCGGTAACCCTGCTGCCCGTTTTGTTCAATTCTTTTACCATTCCGGAAACCACTATACTGTGGCTGTGGAGCAGGGGCGGGTTTCTCAATTTTTATTTCGCCCGCTTCATCGCGATAGCGAATTTCAGGGGGGAGCGGGTATCCCCTAACCAGGGCATCCACCGCGGCTGATACATCGGCGTGAACTGCCACCCGGTCACGATCAAGGATCTCCACCAAAATATCAAAGGTTGGTGGGGCGCGTCTTTCGAGCACGGTTTTTTGGGTTCCACGCCGGCGGGCTTCTTCATCTGAAAGCGTGACAGATTCGATGCCGCCCACCAGGTCAGACAGGGTCGGATTAAGTAATAAGTTTTCAAGGGTGCGACCGTGGGCGGTGCCAATTAATTGCACACCACGTTCCGCGATGGTACGGGCGGCAGCGGCTTCTAATTCGCGCCCTATTTCATCGATTACGATCACTTCGGGATTGTGGTTTTCAACCGCCTCGATCATGACCTCATGCTGTAACGAAGGGGTGGCAACCTGCATACGACGAGCCAGGCCGACAGCCGGGTGGGGAACATCTCCGTCGCCGCCAATTTCATTAGAAGTATCTACGATGATCACGCGGTGCTTTTCTGCCAGCATGCGCGCTGATTCCCGAAGCATGGTGGTTTTACCGATGCCCGGTTTGCCCAGTAACATAATATTTTTTCCGCCCTCAATCAACTCCTGAATGATGTCGATTGTGCCGTATACAGCCCTACCTACCCTACAGGTCAAGCCAACAATATGGCTGCGCCGGTTGCGGATGGCGGAGATACGGTGCAGTGTGCGCTCCAAACCGGCGCGATTATCGGCATCGAAATCACCAATCCGCTCAACCACGAAGTTGATATCTTCTTTACTGGTTTCCACCTTTGCCAGGTTAACTTCGTTGTTTATAAACCGGGCAGTTGGCAGGCGACCAAGGTCCATAATAATTTCAATCAACTGGTCGCTATTGTCCACTTTTGTGACGGCGGCCGCGATTTTCGGCGGAAGTACTCCCAGCAGAATGTTAAGATCGTCTGTTATGCGTCTCTGTGTCATAAAAACCTAAATCCGTTTTGTGTTTTCCGCCCTGACGACGGTGGCGCTTCCAGGCGTTTTCTCAATGGCAGGGGAAAGGATTGGCGCGAGTGCTTTTTGCACCAATGCCAGATGCCGCACCATTAATGCCTGTCGCGGACCGGCTAATACCGGCAACTCTTCTAATATTGATTCTATCCAGGCCTGGTAAGAACGCACGCAAATATATATACCTTTTGTCCCGCGGTTTTCAATCTGCGCCAGTAATTTTCGCAAAATGGATGGGACGTGCTGCGCCTCGGGATGGATGTATGGCTGCACCCAGGTTCCTTCGCTGCCGTAAATTACATCTGCATAACCAATCAGGCTGCAGTCTTCCCGGCAAACCCACCCATCCAATTTCTTATCGAACACATGTTCGATTGGCTGGACGAAAGCAGGTACCAGCGACTGGCACAGGCTGCGAATGGATATCTGGTCGCGTTCGGTTGCCGGGCTCCATTCAATACCAGTTAATGCTTCATCCAGCGAACCGGTACCCGGGTGGTGTCGCCAAACGCGCTGCCAGGCATATACCGAAAACCCGCTGGTTCGCAGGATGTCAAAGCAGTGAGAGTGTTCATCTGATTCTGCCAGTAAATGAAAGGTACCCCATTCTCCTGCCTGCGCGGCAAGATGATCCAAAAGGGCGGGCAGCTGTGTGGATGTCAATCCCCTTGAAGGGGTGATGAACGACAGGTTACTGGAACGCGCGTTGCTGGCGTGTGTAATTTGTCCCGCCAATTGGATTTGCCCGGCGTCTTCCATCAGCGCTGTGTAAATTCCCCTCGCCGGGTCGAGGTAATCTAAAAACGCCCGTGCGCGGAGAGGGTTCCCGCGGGTTAGCTGATGTATGGTGTCGAAGGCGAGGACCTGGCTGCGCAGGCGGTGCAGGGAAGGTAAATCCAGCAGATCTAATGATCGTATAGTTATTTTGACATCTCCACAAAATAGCGGTGGAATCGGTCGTCCAGAGTTAGCTCGGGATGAAATGATGTGGCCAGCAGTTTATTTTGCCGGGCTGCAACCACAACACCACTATCCAATTTTGCCAGGACATCCACACCCTTACTGGTGTATGTAATTTGTGGCGCCCGGATAAACACGGCATGGTAAGGCGGATTTTCAGGGTCAAGACTGCTGAAAGCGGAGATTTTCAGTTCCACCTCAAAGCTGTCGATCTGCCTGCCAAATGCATTCCGCTCTACCGTAATATCCATCAAACCCAGCAACGGCTGATTCCTGCGGGCATCTTTCGATAGGAATATTGCCCCGGCACAGGTACCCCAAACAGCCTTGTTTCTGCCAAATTCTTGCAGGGGCTCCATCAGCTTAAAATCAACAGCCAGTTTGCCGATGGTGGTGGATTCTCCGCCGGGGATAATCAAGCCGTCGATGTCTGCCAGTTGTTCCGGCAGACGAATTTCACGCGCTTCGATTCCCATCCGGCGGAGCATGTTGATATGTTCGATGAAATCGCCCTGCAGGGCAAGGACGCCGATGATGGTCATAAAGTATTGTTACCAGCCTCTGCCCGCGATGAGCTCTTTTTCTGGAATCGCTGAGATTTGGCGACCGACCATGGGTTCACCCAGGTTCCGGCTGACCTCTGCCAGAATCTTGGGATCATTGTAGTGGGTGGTTGCTTTAACAATGGCAGCTGCCCGTCTGGCAGGATCACCAGATTTGAATATGCCCGATCCAACAAAGACACCATCCACGCCCAATTGCATCATCAGGGCAGCGTCTGCCGGCGTGGCAATTCCACCCGCAGCAAAGTTCACCACAGGCATTCTGCCAAGCTGTCTGGTTTCCAGAACAAGTTCGTAAGGCGCGCCAATTTCTTTGGCGAAGCTCATCAATTCCTCTTCTGGCATCGTTTGCAATTTCCGGATTTCACCCAAAACGGTGCGGGCATGTCTGACGGCTTCCACAACATCTCCTGTGCCGGCTTCACCCTTGGTGCGGATCATGGCTGCGCCTTCACCTACCCGGCGCAGAGCCTCACCCAGATTTCGGCATCCACAAACAAAAGGCACCTTAAAACCGTGCTTCAAAATATGATGCGCTTCATCTGCGGGGGTTAATACTTCAGATTCATCTATATAGTCAATGCCCAAAGATTCCAAAATCTGGGCTTCTACAAAATGTCCGATGCGGCACTTTGCCATCACCGGGATGGTCACTGAATCCATGATTTTCAAGATCAATTCCGGGTCGCTCATCCGGGCTACACCACCATCCGCGCGGATATCCGCTGGGACACGTTCGAGAGCCATCACTGCACACGCGCCGGCATCTTCAGCTATTTTGGCGTGTTCGGCTGTAACCACATCCATAATCACGCCGCCTTTTAGCATCTGCGCGAGTCCTTTTTTAACAGCAAAGGTTGCTGTTTGTCCTTCCATGACTACCTCCTGATTGACCTGATTATTCACTTAAGATTCTACCACGCCGCATGCTATAAGCAAGGAACAGGCAGGCTGCTGAACTTAGATAATGATTAGAGAATCTGGAGAGATCAGATAAATCAGCAGGGTTAACGAACCGGTGAGGAAGAATGTGCCAAGATTAGTACAAACATTATGCAGAACATACAAGCGCTTATATTATTTGAGAAAAAGTCGCATAATAGGTTAACAATTAATGAATTATTGGATGAGGTTTTATGAATATAGCCATTGTCACTGATAGTACCTGTGATTTGCCGGTAGATGTTGTAAAACGCCTGGGTATTACCGTGGTTCCCTGCTATATCAATATGGATGGGAAAAGCTTTCTGGATGGAGTGGACATCACCCGCGAAGAGTTTTATCGGCGTTTACCTGATAGCCACCCCCACCCAACCACTTCTGCTCCCGGTACTGGAACCTTTCTCGAGGTATATAACCGGCTGGCAGATCAGGGAGCGCAGGGGATCATCTCCATTCATGTCTCGCAAAGTTTAAGTAATGTCAATAATGTAGCCATCCTGGCTGCCCGGGGCTTTGAACGTATTCCGGTAAAGGTGATTGATTCGGGGCAGCTCACCCTGGGTGTCGGTTTGCTGGTTGAATCCGCCGCAGAGATGGCTCAGCAGGGTCTGCCATTGGATGAAATTGAACTACAGGTGATCGCAAAGCGGCAGCGCGCTTATTCATACGCCCGTCTTTCAACATTGGAATATCTTCGGCGCAGCGGTAGACTCTCTCACCTGGGGCAGGGTCTGGCAAGCATGCTGGACATAAAACCCATTATGAAAATGAACGACGGGATAGCCCTAATGGAAATGGTCCGCACCCGCAAACGAGCCGATGATCGCGTGGTGGAGCTTGCCAGAGGGCTTGCGAACATTGAAAAAATCGGGTTTGTGCATGCCAATGCCGAAGCTGATGTAAAGCTTTTGGTAGAACGAATCCAGCCATTTTTGCCAGAGGGTGTCACCGGCTATATCTCTGATGTCACCCCTGTAATTGGTGCCCATGTTGGTCCCGGAGCGATCTGTGTTTCCGCAATTGCCGGTACCCGAACGGAAGATCATCCATCCACCATGGAAAAAATTGTCAACAAACTGAGATCGATTTAAATAGGGAGGAATACATGAGTTTCCTGGCACTGGTTGGTTATAGCGCGTTAGTAATACTTATTCTAATGGTCTCCACCTGGCTGTTAAGCCTGATTCTGAAGAACACAAGTATCGTTGATATCATCTGGGGATTTGGTTTTGTTCTGGTGAATTGGTTTGCGTTTATCCTGATGGAAGCAGATTCAATACGCTCCTGGATTCTCGCGATTCTGGTGACTATCTGGGGACTGCGCCTGACAGTTTACATCCTGATCCGCAACGCCGGAAAGGGCGAGGATTTCCGCTACGCTGCCTGGCGCAAGGAACACGGCAGCAAGTGGTGGTGGTACAGCTTCTTCCAGACGTTTCTCTTGCAGGGATCCTTGATGTGGATTGTATCCCTGCCCCTTATGGCCACCCATTTCTTCCCGGACGGTCCGTGGACTGGCGTTCTTATTACCCTTGGCATCATACTCTGGATATTTGGTTTCTTCTTTGAATCCATGGGAGATCTGCAGCTGGCAAGGTTCAAGAAGAATTCTGATAATAAAGGCAAACTTTTGACCACCGGTGTGTGGCGGTACACGCGCCATCCCAACTACTTTGGCGATGCAGCGCAGTGGTGGGCTTTCTTCCTTTTTGCCCTGGCAGGAGGCGCATTCTGGACGGTGATCAGTCCGATAGTGATGACCTTCCTTTTGGTCAAAGTATCGGGAGTAGCGCTGCTGGAAAAATCGCTCAGCAAGCAAAAACCGGGTTATGAAGAATATGTACGCCAAACCAGCGCGTTTATCCCCTGGTTTCCGAAGAAGTAACGTAATGGAGGCAAAATGAAGCTAGCGAAAATTATTGCAGCGCTGGGCGTGCTGGCGATGACAGCAGCCCTCTTCAATGGGTTTACGCGTGGAGATTTTGCAGCAGAAGGCGCAAAACTACTGGAGATGCCGTGGGGACAG
>CAZRKL010000023.1:0-1274 GCA_964600595.1 uncultured Leptolinea sp. | reverse complement strand
GTTGAAACCTGAAGACCAGCTTCCAACAGTTCGACAACTTGCAGCGGAATTGCGGGTCAACTTCAACACCATTGCCCGGGCGTACCGGATCCTGGATGAAGCAGGCTTGATTTCCACCCAGCAGGGTCGGGGCACCTATATCCTATCTGGTCCGGATCAACAGGCGGTTGAATACATCCGCGAACAGACTCTGGAAGAGCTTACCCGCCAGTATCTTTCTCAGGCGCAAAAGTATGGTTGCTCAGCGGAAGATATTCGGCGGATATTGGAAGCGGAATTAAGAGATTTTAAGAATGGCAAGGAAGGGAAAAATGTCGACAATATATCAGAATAAACAAAAACAACAGCGGGGACAGAGAGGACCAGATAACACACGCGTCAATCCGCTGGCAGGAATGGTGTTTACCGTTTTCCTGGTTGCGTCAATCGGAGTATCTGTGTGGATGGATAGCCAGAGATTCCCTGAATGGCAAATCGCGGTCATCGCCCTCGGGCTGATGCTCATCGGAATGTTCTTCATGTTTGCTCTGAAGATCGCGCCGCAATGGGAAAAAGCTGTTGTGCTGCGCCTGGGAAAATTCCGGGGTTTGCGTGGTCCAGGCGTTTTCTGGATAATCCCTCTTGTAGACGCGGTTTCCAACTGGGTCGATCACCGCGTGATGGTTTCCCCCTTCAGCGCAGAGAAAACGCTTACCCGCGATACCGTGCCTGTGGATGTGGACGCGGTGCTGTTCTGGGTGGTCTGGGACGCCGAAAAGGCAGCGCTGGAAGTGGAAGACTACCGGGTCGCCATCTCATGGGCGGCGCAGACAGCGCTGCGCGAGATCATCGGGCAGATGACCCTGGCAGACATCCTGGTGGGCAGGGCAAAGATGGATGCCGATTTACAGAAGATCATTGACGAACGCACCGCACCCTGGGGCATCACGGTGCAGTCGGTGGAAATCCGCGACATCGTCATCCCGCAGGATCTGGAAGATGCCATGAGCCGCCAGGCGCAGGCGGAACGCGAACGACAGGCGAGAGTAATTCTGGGTGAATCTGAAATGCAAATTGCCGACAGCTTCGCTGAAGCCTCCAAGGCGTACAGTAACAATCCCACCGCTTTGCACCTGCGCGCCATGAATATGCTCTTCGAGGGATTGAAGGAAAAAGGCGCACTTGTGATAGTGCCCAGCAGCGCCGTGGATACGATGAACCTGGGCGGCTTGAGCGGAATGGTTTCGCTGGCGCAGAACGCGAACATCGAGAAGAAGTAAGAATTGTTTCACGTG
>CAZRKL010000022.1:0-25000 GCA_964600595.1 uncultured Leptolinea sp. | reverse complement strand
TGGAATTTCTGGAATCAAAATCACGTCCGCACCACCAGCCAGCCCCGCATTTAAGGTGATAAAACCCGCATCACGCCCCATCAATTCGAGTACCATAACCCGGTGATGCGCTTCGGCGGTGGTATGGAGCTTATCCAATGCATCCATCGCAGTATTTAAAGCTGTATCAAAACCGAAAGACAGTTCAGTTCCGGCAACATCGTTATCAATGGTTTTGGGAACACCAACCACTGGCACCCCCAACAATGAAAGTTCATACGCAATTTTGAGGGTTCCATCCCCGCCAATAACAATCAGCCCATCCAGGTCTAGTGAGTGAATGCGGTCTATGATCTTGCCGGAGATATCTTCAACAACTTCTTTCCCATCAACGATAACCTTCCTAGCGAAAGGATTGCCCCGATTTGCGGTGCCGAGAATTGTTCCTCCCCTGGGTAAAATTCCGCGAACAGCGTTCAAATCAAGAGGGTAAATACCATCTTCTTCCACAAATCCATCGAATCCATCACGAACGCCAAGAACCGCGGTTTGATACTGCAGCATGGCAGTCTTAACCACTGCACGAATAACCGCGTTCAACCCCGGAGCATCTCCTCCACCAGTTAGTACTGCCAGCTTTTTCATAATTGCCTCCATAGATGAGGAATATATAGATTATATAGTCAAGATTTTTATAGAACAGAACCTGTGGGAATTTTCTGGGTTAAAGTTAAATATATTCTGATATACATTGGAGAACAAAGATGCCGCGTCGCGTAAAACTGATCTTTAATCCGATCGCAAATCTGGGAAGAGCCATTTCAATTGCCTCCGCGCTTAAATCCATTGCCCGTGAAATGGGAGGGGCGGATTGGACAGGCACAGATTACCCGACCCATGCCACAGAACTTGCCAGGCAGGCAGCGGAAGATGGCTACGATCTTGTTGTTGCCATGGGTGGAGACGGCACTATGCATGAGGTTCTAAATGGACTGATGCAGGTACCCGAAAGCAAACGCCCCCAGATGGGAATTGTGCCGGTGGGTTCAGGGAATGATTTTGCGTATGCTTGCGGCATATCAGCATTGCCTGAACAGGCGCTACGACAGGCTCTTTCAGGTAAAGCAAATCCGGTAGATGTTGGCATCGTCCGAGATGCCTCAGGAAAACAAGAATATTGGGCAAACGCCATTGGCATTGGTTTTGACACCATTGTAACCATCAAGTCTCGCAAGGTCCGTTTTGTTCAAGGATTTGGAGTGTATCTCATCGCGGTTTTGCAGACAATCCTCTTTCAGTATGAACCATTTAAATTGAAAATGTTGTTAGATGGGCAGAAAGTGGATAGTGACCTCTTGCTTTTAGTACTCATGAACGGAAAACGGGAAGGTGGTGGCTTCCATGTGACTCCTGATTCCAAACCCGATGATGGTGTACTGGATTATTTAATGGTGGATCATGTCAACCGGTTGCGTATGTTGCGCATTCTTCCTGAGGTTTTGAAAGGATCTCATGAAAAAATGAAAGATTGCCACCTTGGTAAATTCCGCACCCTGGAATTACAGTCTGATCGCCCATTATTTGTTCACGCTGATGGGGAAATTTACGCAACACCAGCTTCAAGCTGTAAATTTTTATCTGTCGAGATGATTCAAAACGCAATTCAAGTGGTAAGATAGAAATATAATGAGTGATATGAGTTAACGAAAGGCTGAAAGGAATATTACTCGAATAAATAATTGCCTTTCAATTTACTGGTCTCACGAATGTCAGAAGCATATTCCTTCATGATGAAAAACCGGACATTCTGGAGAAGTACTCGTAGTTGATCATTTTGCATTTCTTTAGAGGATATTTCATATGCCAGATTTACTTCACAGCCTTGAAGGGCAGGATATCGGTTTCTTAAAAATAATTGCAAATTTATGGGATATTGACCAGCCTGATGACAATTCGGTTTCAGAACTGACTCGCTTATCTCAACAGATGACGGATATTGATAAATTTCAAGAAATCTACGCAAGTCTGCCAGATGAAGCGCATCAGGCACTGCATGAATTACAGAAACAACACGGGAAAATGCTCTGGAATGTATTTACCCGCAAGTATGGTGAAGTCCGGGATTTTGGTCCTGCCTGGCGGGATCGTGAACAACCACATCTAAATCCGGTTTCAACGAGTGAATTGCTGTTGTATAGAAGCCTGATCGCCCGTGCGTTTCTAAAACAGGGCGCAGTGCCTCAGGAATTCGCATACATGCCTGAAGACCTTCTCGCTCTGGTGCCTCCACCTACCCGAAAGTACGCTCGATCCAGTTTCGCATCATCTTCACAGACTCACGATCAGGCTGTCCAGCCACCCTACTCAACCAGGCTGTTGGATGACTTGTGCACGGCACTGGCTGCCATGCGGATGAATATTCCGCCCTACCAGAACCAGCATTTACTGATTCGACCGCCATACTCTGCATTTCTGGGTGAGTTGATGCGGTCAATGGGGCTGGTGAGTACCGATGGCATCCTCCAACCAGAGCAAGCCCGTCAGCTGCTTGAGGCTCCCCGCGAAACAGCTTTTCTGGATGTTTTCCAGACCTGGCGTTCCAGTACCGATATATACGAACTTGCGCTCGTTCCGGCGCTGCGAATGGAAGGAAATTGGTCGTATGATGCTCTGGCTGCCCGATCTGCCGCGTTGAATATGGTACTTGATCTCCACACAGAAGAATGGATCAGTCTACAGGATTTCTGTAACGAGGTTAAGGAAAAGCATTCGGAATTTTTACGCCCAGATGGAAATTACTCAACCTGGTTTGTACGATCCCGCTCGTCGGGAGAGTACCTGCAGGGGTTTGAACACTGGGACGATGTAGAAGGCGCGTACTTGCGGTTTCTGCTGTTGGGTCCGCTGTTCTGGATGAATGTGGTCGAGACACGGCGAGATGATACTCCCGGCAGCCAGATATTCTTCCGCCTGACTGAATTAGGGCAGGATCTGCTGGCCGGATCTCCTCCGCCAG
Source organism: uncultured Leptolinea sp. (assembly GCA_964600595.1). Lineage (GTDB taxonomy): Bacteria > Chloroflexota > Anaerolineae > Anaerolineales > Anaerolineaceae > DAIOEK01. The sequence continues at coordinate 22,005 of CAZRKL010000022.1, read as the reverse complement.
CTTTTCCAAGTGACCTTGGCAAAATTTCTTTTATGAAATCAACCATGCTCATGGTTCCATCAGCGGCGCCCCGTTGGGTTCGCTACATGATCGCCCGCATGAGTGAATGGATCGGGCGTCAGACCGATGTTTATATTTATCGAATTACCCCGGAATCACTTGCCGCTGCCCGCAAGCAGAGTTTGCATCCATCCCACCTCGTAAAACTTTTGCAAAGGTTTAGCGCCACACCGATGCGCCCAAGCCTTGTCAGGGCACTTGAACGATGGGAAGATGTCGGCACAGAAGCTGTAATTGAGACGGTGGAAGTCCTCAGGGTAAGTTCGCCCATGGTGTTAAACAAACTCCGCGACACACAGGCTGCCCGCTTTTTAGGTGAACCGCTTGGTCCAACTGCAGTGGTGATCAAGACAGGCACGAGAGATTCTGTTCTCAGATCATTATCTGAAATCGGTTATCTGGCTGAAGTTAAGAAAGAGTATAATGGCAATACCGCACAAAACAATTCAATCGAATCAGAAAAGAACAAAGATCAGGGAGACTATGAGCGAAAAATTGCAATGGATTCAGGAAGAGCTGAATAAACTGCAAGAATCCGGTGCCTACAACCGGATCCGAACCATTGAATCACCACAAGGTGCCTGGCTGGTGGTGGATGGCAAAAAGGTTCTCAATTTTTGTTCGAATAATTATCTTGGATTGGCGAACCACCCCATAGTTACCGCTGCCGCGCAGGAGGCTATTAAGAAATATGGTGTAGGTCCGGGTGCTGTTCGCACCATTGCCGGAACCAATAATTTACACTTGGAGCTTGAGCGTAAGTTGGCGGAGTTTAAAGGCGTTGCCAGCGCAATTACCTTCCAATCTGGTTTTTGCGCAAACGGGGCTGTGCTCCCCGCGTTGGTTGGCAAGGAAGATGTGATCTTTTCTGATGAATTAAATCACGCGAGTATCATTGATGGCAGCCGGTTGTCAGGCGCAAAAATTATTCGCTATGCGCATTGCGATATAGCTGACCTTGAAAGAGTAATCAGGGAGGCGAAAGGGACTTACCGGCGGGCAGTCATCATCACCGATGGTGTATTCTCAATGGACGGAGATATCGCCCCGCTGGACAAAATTTATGAAGTCGCCAGTAAATATGACATCATCCTGATGGTGGATGACGCGCACGGAGAGGGAGTCATTGGTAAGGGTGGACGGGGTATCGTGGATCACTTTAATCTACATGGAAAAGTGGATGTCGAAATCGGGACCTTATCCAAGGCGTTTGGTGTGATGGGCGGTGTGATTGCCGGAAACCCGGTTGTAATCGAATGGTTACGGCAGCGCGGCAGACCCTTCCTTTTCTCATCAGCGCTTACAGTTCCTGACACTGCAGCCTGTATAGCAGCGGTCGACATCCTTTCCACCTCAACCGAGCTGGTGGACAGACTTTGGCAAAATGCTGATTACTTCAAAAGTGAAATGAAAAAATCTGGTTTTGATACCGGTGTGAGTGTAACCCCCATCACTCCCATTATGCTGGGTGAGGTAACGCTCGCGAAAAAGTTTAGCGCTGAACTATTTGAAGAGGGCGTATTTGCAATGGCGTTGGGCTTTCCAACAGTACCGCAAGGTAAAGCAAGAATCAGGGTCATGATCTCAGCCGCACACAACCGGGATGATCTGGACCAGGGGCTGGAAATTTTCCGCAAGGTTGGTCGAAAACTTAACGTAATCAGTTAATTTCCCAATAACAAAAAAACTGCTGGCTTTCCGCCAGCAGTTTTTCAATCCTGAAATGGATCAATATCCGGGTTCGTGCCCGCGTATATGCAGGCGCCCTGATTCAATTGATTACAAAACACTGCATTCGAACAACGGTGCGCGCCCAACCGCGGTACGTCTCCCAGGAAGTCAGCGGGATAGATCGTCTCCACCTCCAGGTTTACATCCATATCGGCATGAGCGCAAAAACAAGTCTCCAATTTCTCCCATTGCTTATCAGCCATTGATACCTCCTATTCTTTACCAGTAAGTTCTTGCGGTTTTGGTTCTACAATCTCTCCATCCACGATCAATTCATCCACTTTCGTGCCGCGGAATGGATTACCAGTCACCGTTCTCAAATTCGTAAGATGCTCCTCCACTACATAAGACGGGCATAGTTCAATAAACAGGTACATTCCTGCTCCCAGCACAGCAATATCATCTAATGGAATAATTGGCATGAAATCGGCTGGAAAGACCAGGTAGAGCAATGACCCGATGGGTATCAACTTTGCAAGTGGATTTACCCGTTTATCACCCATTAACCTTAAGACGAGTTTCGCCTTCATTACCAGATCTTTAATAAATCCGGGGTTGGTTGGTGTGATTTTTTTGGATGAAGAATTCGACATCTTAACCCTCCAGAGAACTTACTAACATAATATCACGAGAAGGTGGTTCAGGCACGCATTTGTCTACGTCTTCGCCACGAAATTATGGGGGCTGCAAGCCTTCGCAAATAATACTTTAAGGTGAGAACAGATATGAAGCTGCCACCATCCCGGTAATGAACCCTGAGCATTTCTGGCCAACAGCGATCATCTGCAGCGATGGTTTTTGCATTCCCATGCAAACGGAAATTTGCCCATAGCTGGCGCACATACACCAGGGGGGCTTCCCCAGCCAACCTGACCCAGAGATCATAATCCATGGCAAAGTAGAATGTTGGATCCAGGGGACCAACCTTCCTCCACAAGTCGGCACGGAAAAATGCAGCCTGCTGTGGAATGTGAACATACCCCTGCCGTAGCTTATCGTAATCCGTCTGGGCTGCAGGGAATTTCCCGATAATTTTCCCGTGTTCATTTATGAACTGGGTATCCCCGTAAACCATCCCCCATTTAGGATGACCCATCAACAATTTTACTGCTTCTAAGATAGCGCCCGGCTGATAAGTATCATCTGAGTTTAGCCATGCCAGTATTTCACCACTCGCGCGGGCAAAGCCTTTATTGATGGCGTCAGTTTGCCCTTGATCTTTTTCTGAAACCCAACCAGTCAACCGATCAGCGTATTTGTGGATAATCTCCAGGGTGCCATCTGTTGAACCACCATCCATAATCCAATACTCCAGGTTGGGGTAGTTCTGATTGAGGACAGAAAGGATGGTCTCTTCCAGAAATTCTGCCTGGTTATATGAGGGAGTTACAATAGAAACCTTGGGTAGATGGGTCATTTCGCAGTTATCGAGTCCACCTTGTAATACGCTGCTGCGCAGCGGTTCACCCACAAATCTGGATTATCAGAAATTTCCCGGATCCGCCCATAACTATCCAGGGCGTTAATGGTGGGGTTCATCTCTCCAGCCTGCCCGTACGCATAAATCTGTTCAGCACGGGCATCCCACACAGCAGCACGATTCAAGTAATCAGGTATTTCCACCAATACATTCAAGACAGCGTATAAAAGGTACACACAAATAAGCAAAATAATGAACGCACCATTTGCCTGATGTATTTTAATTTTGAACCCTGTCAATTTAGATCTCCAGGATTGGAAAATAATCCCAAAAAGATAACCGGTTGAGACCACACCCCAGGTAAATAAAATTTTTGCACCTGTTAATGCTCTGTCTTCGGGGTAGGCAGATTGCGCGTAAGCGCTTGGTGCACAGCAAGCTACGCTAACAAAGTAAACAAAAATTAGGATCACGCCGATCAACCGGAGCAAATGAGCTATCTTGACATCCCGCCAATGGGTTTGAATAGCCAGGGAAAAGCCCAGCAGGAAAATTACAACTACCGGCACAATATAACCGGCGATGCCGTTATAGATAAATCCCAAACCATACCGCAAGCTGAGAAGAATCCACTCGACCAAACCCGGGGGATTGGGCATTTGCTGCATGCGGGTTGCGTTTCCCGGTGATATGGCAATTACAAGCAGTCCTGCCAAAGTCCCCACCAACGCCGCCACCCACCAGATACGTCTGGTATTCTTAACGCCACTTTTCTTCTCAAGCCACAAGCAAACGAGTACACCTGTACCAATTATGATGGTTTGCATTGCTGCGTTTGTTTCTGAAAAACCTGCAGCAAAAAACGAAAATATTCCCACAAGTATCTTATTCCAGATATGATTATCATCTGATTTTTTGCCAATCAAAACAGCCAGAAGGAAAAACAGGCAGATCACAGGCAGGGTGTAGGTGATATTACCTGAACGCCAAAAGAAAGATTGGAATTGATTTGGAGCTGTGTAAATCGAAAAGAAAGTGATAATACTGGTCAGACCAATAAGAATAATCCGATTGATATTTCTACCTGCCAGAAGCAGGGTGCGTTTCAATAATAAATGAATACTGAAGAAAAGCCCCACGATAAGAATTCCCGGCAGGAGGCGAATTCCGATAACATCGAAAACATCCACAACACCCGTTACCAGCATGGTAGAGTACCTGTTTGACCAGGTCGTGTATGATTTGAACTGCGCCCCCAGGTAACCTTCTTCCCGCAGCAAACGCGATGAACAATAATCATCTGCCTGGAAACGGGAAAATGTACCGGTATAAATCAACAAGGCTATACCTATAACCAATATTACAACGAGCAAACCAAGGATGGGATACTTCCATCGAGGTTCATCAGGATCACCGACGGGCGGCGGTTTAAGCAGGTTCAATAACCACATAGATGTGTATCGCGGGTCATCTGTACTTAATAATTAGATTGGATACCCCATACCATCGAGGTAAGGTTTGAAGGCTTTCGCCATTTTTTCCTGATCCTCTGCTGAGAACTTCTCTCTAAATCTGCCAATCTGTCCTTTAAAGAAATGAAGACCATCCCGCCCTTCTTTGGCTTTTCCGGGACGGTATTTCTCTACAACCGATTGAACCACGTCATCATCGGCAGGAATTTTCAAAAAATCAAGCAGTTTGGCAACTTCCTGGTCGTATCCAGATAATAGGTCCTCATAGCGGGAATGCAGAACATGATCCCTTTTCATCCAGGCTTCCCAGATTTCACAATACTGAAGCATAAAATGAATTGCCTGATCAAGATTGGTGAGATGTGAGAATGCATTGGGTTTTCCTTTTTCCAATGTTCTTTTCCCAAAGTCCATGGCAGAAAGCAATGCATCGCGTGGATCGCGGTAAATATATGAGATCCGCATCCAGCCTAATTTAGACGCAACATCCGAAACCAGGGTCGGACCAGAATGGGCTTTGATTGTGAACGTCTTTCCCTGCCAGGCGGGCACTAAAACCCGGCTCACCCGCCGCAGTGTGAGCGCGCTGATATTGCAATTCACTTCGGTAAGAACATTATCCAGTTTGAAAGTTTTTCGAATGCTCCTGGCGTCAGTTCCCCCTGCGGTCATAACCAGATCATGCATCAAGTTATAATACCAGCCGGACCCGGCGCGCGGCATTCCCACAGATAAAATGATCATGTTGAATCCCTGTATGCTTAGATTATCAGGTCAATGATAACATGGAATCTTTGGCGCTTCTGTCAGCGTCTTTTCCGATGGCAAGATAACTGACTGCCACACCCAGGAAAATGCCTAAACCCAACCAGCCATTGGGGTCAATGAGGGAGTCTTGCGTGAAATGAAACAGGAAAACGGCTATCCATGTGGTCAGACCAGATCCTCCAAGCATGCGTATAAAGCCATTCGCTTTTCGCAAAAGCAGAATCACCTGGGCAAGTGAGCCGAGACCAAAAATCACGTAGAAAGCAAACCCAAGTATGCCTGTTTCTGCAAGCACCCTGATGTGCAGGTTCTTGATGTTGGGGAACAACCATGATTCCGGCGTCAACTGTCGGGTAATCTCTGAGAGCGTGGTTTGCGACCATTCGGGGATGACATCATACAGGTAAAAACCCGCTGCTCCCATTCCCACCCCCGTCCATGGATGATCTGAATATATTTCCCATCCCGCCACCGCGTACGCCAACCGTGGACCCGCAGAAACATCCACCAGGTAATCCACGAGATTTGTTTTGTTAGATTTCCAGATTTTTGATACATACCGGTTCTGACTGATTAAATAGCCAGCAGAAAACATCATTCCCAGCAGCACCATCAGACTCAGGATTCGTAGCACTAATTGTGTGGTCTGACCTGTTTTGAACGGATTTATAAACCAAAGCCAGATAATTTTAAATAGGTCTCGCCTGATAAACAGAAAACTGAGAGCACACGAAACCAAAGCTATCAGCAAGCCACCCCGCGAAAACGTAATCACCAGTAAGAATATGGCACCCATCAGAATAAGTGGCTCGATCCATTTTTTCTTGAATACACGATATCCGGTGAGTATGGATATCCATAACCACGGAATATAGATCGTAGCCAGCTGATTTGCCAGCCAGGAGGGTTCATACGCGAACCCGGGTACCCGTTCTTTGACAAGAAGTTTACGAATGGAAAACAAGGTCTGGATCTTTGAAAGAGCAGCCCTTCCAGGAATATCCGTCATATACGAAAAAAACTGAATGCCTCCCCAGATAATGCTCAGCCCGAGACCAACATACAACCAACGCAGGGTATGCCGTATGTCTTCCTCATCCTGATTCATGATCATCGTTACGAGGAAGAATGCTACGCCCCCGCCAAGCGTAACCCAGGCTCGCATCGCGCGGCCCAGATATTGCTGTCCATGTAAGGGAATCGGCGAAAGCAGATACCCTATCGAAGTGGCAGCAAATGCAACCAACAATAACATACCCAGCAGGAAGATCGAACGGTTAAACCTGGGGCGAAAACCAAGCAAAACAATACGGAGAACCAACAAGACAACCAGGACAACCAAGGGATAATACGCGAGCGGGCGGACCATGGTGTCTTTCCCTAAAAAAGGAAAATACTTAAAACTGGTTACCGGCAGACAGAGTACCACCAAAGCCCAAAATAAACGACTCCAGCGGATGAGCCTGGCAGCCAGGATCTTCTTATCCGGCATCTTCCCGCCTCCTAACAGCCAGACCAACAACACCAAGAACAACTCCACATATCGCGCCAACGAAAATATAGCTGCCTGTTTTAACTGAAGGTATTACTTTGATATTACTTGCCTCGCTGCGATAAACCTCAATTTCAGGATGAATCCCCAGAGAATTATTCTCTAATTCCGTGATTTCACTATTAAGCGCTTTAGCGCGGACAGAGGTTCCGAGCTCTGCAGCTGGTATGCTTTCCAGCTCTTTCTGTGCCTGCTTCAAGAGACGGGCATTTTCTACACCATTCCTCACTACGTCTGTAAAACTATCAGCCCAGGCATTTGCCAGCGCGCGGGCAGTCTCAGCATTGTCCGCCACACCGTACATGTTCCAACCGCCATCATATGGCTGTGATAATATCAGGCTGCCTGAGCGAAGATCTGGGATGGTGTATCCCTCAACACTCGCAACCACTGCCTCGAGTACAACATCTGACCAGGCAATCGCTTCCAATTTTTGTGTTTCCCGCTCAAGAAAATAAAAAATCTCACGGTCTGGCGCTGCAGGAAAAACCTCTTCCAGATTTTGATCCATTATCATCACGGCACGAGCCTTGTAAGGGGGAGGAAAGAGAGAAAACATTACCTGCCCCAAAATAGCTCCAGCCACCATGGAGATTAATAACACTTTCCAATTCAGAAATATTTTTGCTAACATAACCAACCCATCGTTGGATTTAGCTTGACCATGATTCGTTTTTGTCATGGATAACCTTTCTGTTGGCCTGGTGGACCTTTGCGTTATTGGGGATTTTCTCTTACCAATTACTGGAGAAGTGCTGTCAGATCATACAAGCGGTAACCATCCCCATTTTCTACAGCAAATCGGTTGTCGAGATATTCCTTCACTTCAGGTTGACGTTCAAAATCATCAAACCAGGTTACAAGAAAATAACGTCTACCAGCGATACTTTTCTCCAGTATGTTAATGACATCATCTTTATCTTTACCTGCCATTTCCCGCAACGCCAGATCCCCACTACCCTGCCAGTTTTCGATTGTATCCCACCCGTAGTATGACATGCGATACCCATAATCTTGGGTCAATCCAATTACAGGGTAATCCCTCAGCCGGTCTCCCAAAGACCTCCAGAAAACAGGCTCATTCCGATAGTCATCTTTTAGCAGTTGCAGCCTTCCAGACCAGAAACCTGCCATGACCATGAGAATGGCTGCAATAAACGGTAAGTATTTCCATAAACGGTTGGGATGCCAATTTTTCCAACTTAACATCAAGTGCTGCCCCACTGAAGCCATGGATAAGGAGAGCACCACCAGAAATGGCAGTTGGTAATAATCATGTGTGCCTATGTGATAAGCAAAGGTGAATCCATATACAACATATCCTAGCCAAATTCCAAGGATAAACCTAAGCGGGCGGAGGGCTGCAAAGAATGGAATACCTATCAAACCCAACAGTAGTGCGGGTAATCCTGCAGTATCCTGTACCTGTTTGAACCAGCGCGAATAATTCGCCAGCTCGATCCACAGACTGGGAAAAACGCGAAAATTAAATTGCTGGTTCAAGAAACCAGCGATATATGTTCCATAAATGGTATACCCTATCGCGGGTGCAATTGTCAGAAAACCCACCAGCCAGGTCTGTTTATCCTTAATTGCTATTTTCCATCCCCTTTCAAGGACGACTATCGCGTAAGGGATTGCCAGGAAAAAAACAACTGAGTTTTTGACAAAAATCGCCAGGCCGCTAATTAATCCTGCGATGACAGCCCATTTCCAGGTTGGTTTTTCGCGCCAGGAATAAAATGCCCACCAGGCAGCTGCCATCAGGCTTACCATCAGTGGATCTGGTTGAAAGGTGCGCGATGCCTGTACTCCGTACACCATCAACAGATAGGCACCAAGCGCGAGCAATGCACCATCCCGATTTGTCAGTTTCCTTGCAAGACTATAGACAGCCAATCCGGCGACCACCCAGAAGATGGACGATAACAATCGCGCTATCCAGACATTCTCACCACCAGTAAGTTGGTAGCCCCACGCGGTTAGATGCTCCAGAATGGGTGGCTCAATAACCGCCTCCCTTTTAGCCTGCTGCGCAGCAGCCCTGGTCATCCACTCAGGGGAATCTTGAAGTGTCTCATAATAATAACCACGCGCCATGATCGCTGAATGAAGTTGGCGGGTGGGGTGAATATCCAATGGAGGATCTGTTAAATCTAACAGGCGTACACCAATACCTGCCAGAAACATTAGAATCAGCAGAATTTTACGTAAGGTGTGATGTTCGTCGAAATATCCGCCCACGGAGAGTGTCCTAAGGTAAATTAGAATCCGTTTTTACTGGTTGCAAGAACCGGCGCATGGATAAGTAGAGGGATTTCAAGGGTTTTAATCCAAGAATTGCGAGCAGACAATACAACATCCGGTGAAATTCCGGTAACACTATGGATGGATCCGCAAACAAACCTTTCAAGTATCCCAAGAGTGCTTTTCCCGGTTTGTCTGCATCAAGCAGGTAACGGGCATTTATTCTATGTGCTCCCGCCCGGATGGATTTATGAATCGGTAACGACTGTTTCTGGTATGCAGTATCTGTGATTAACCACTCGGCGATTCGATACGCATCCCTGCCAAATTGTTCCGCGTTGGCAATATTTTTAGCATTTGCGTGATACCTGCCTGCTGCCCAGATTACCGGGGAATAATGCATCGGACCACGTGCAGCGATCCGCAGCCAGAGGTGATGGTCCAACAGGTAGTGGTAGGTCGGATCCAGGTAACCTGATTGCCGTAAAGCTTGTCCATTCATAAAAACTGCAGGTTGATTGATTATTTTAAACTTCATCAGATCGGTGAGCTCATACCTGGCGCATGGAATATTATGAAATGGTTTCCCGTTTTCATCCACTGCCACGACGTCACCATACCAAATTGACGCATCAGGATTTTCAGTGTAAGCTGCAGCAACCCTTTGTAGCGTGTTCGGAAGATAGTAATCATCGGAATTTAACCAGGCGACAATGACTCCCGATGCTCGACGCAATCCTTTATTGATGCCATCCGCCTGACCCTGATCAGGTTCAGATACCCACCAGGTAAATCTTTTGCCATATTTTTTAATGATATCCTGGCTTCCGTCTGTGGATTTGCCATCCACAAGGAGTATCTCAAAATTTGGGTAATCCTGTTCCAGAACAGACAGGATTGTCTGCTCCAAATATTTGGATTGATTGAAAGAGTTGATTACTATACTGATCCGGGGCTGTTCCATTTACAAATATCCAGGGTTGCCCAGTTAAGCAAACAAACCTTTGTATTCCACTTTGGGGAAAATGGTAAGTTTTCCATCAACAGTCGCGTCAAGAACCTGTCGGTTGTTGCTTTCAAAAGCATCCTTAGCCAATTGGTAGCCAATTTCTGATGTATCAAGGTCGGGGAGCTGCCAGCGGAATCCCTTACCAAAATAATTCGGGCTGAAGTGGTTGGGGTCATCCCCCTGAGAAGTAATGGTTGTATTGGGAGTTCCCTGGGTAATAAAATTATGGTCCACACCAATCAGGATAACGGTTGAGAAACCCATGTAATACGCTAATTGTAGCGCCACATAGGTGACTGTTGCGCTTTCCCACACCCGGCGTGTCACGTCACGGCTGAAGCGTGCGCCTGTGTAAGTTGAATAGATGAACTGGGTTTGCTCATCAGGTGTGATCCACTTCTTTGCCCGCCAGGATAAGAACTTGGGAATTTTGAGCGCAGAAATATCTTCAGCACATTGCTCTACAACCAGGTCATTCATAGAGGTGTAATAGGTTGTGGAAAAACCCATTTCTGGAAATGCAAGGTATAACCTGTTCATTCCAAAAGTGTGCTCGTTTTTTAGCAAGTGCAAATCTGTATTCTTAAGGCTGGGTCCATTCCCGATTATGAAACACCGTTCACCGCGATGGATGTTATGAAATTTTCGAATCCGCTTTATGCTTTCCTGTCGCCAGGGGTGTAAATAAGCATCTGGCACGCCCGGTAACCTTTGGATGGCATCATAAGTACGTTTTGCGGCAGGTTTAACAGGATCTGGAATCCAGTTTTTAAGAGTCTGTTTGATTGAAGTCATTCTGTGCTCAATCTCGCAGTTGCGCCGCCATCGACCACAAGCGCCTGCCCTGTCATAAAAGCAGACTGAGAATTATCTGCGAGGAAATAAATGGCAGATGCGATCTCCGCTGGCTGACCGATTCTGCCGTTGACTGTTTTCCTGGCAAGATTCTCTAACCGGTCAGAGACATCCCCTCCATCCAGATGACCGCGGTTCAACCCTGCCCGGAGCATGGGGGTGTCAACCGCTCCTGGCAAGATCGCATTTACCCGGATGTTATCCTGGGCAAATTCAATCGCCATCGCACGTGTTAATGCGAGCATTCCACCCTTGCTGGCGGCGTAAGCCGCGATATTTGCAGAGGTGGCTATCGCATGAACCGATGAGACATTTACAATAGCACCACCACCCGCCTTTTTTAACAATGGGTGCGCCAGCTTTGCTCCCAGAAAAACGGAACGCAAATTGGATGTCATCACTGCATCCCACTCTTCAACAGATGTATCCAAGATGGGTTTTACAACCTGATACGCGGCGTTGTTTACAACCGCGTTGAGAGATTGCGAAAAGCGAAAAGTATCATCATATACTCTTCGAATATCTTCGGGGTTGGAAATATCCGCCTGGATGAATAAACCATCCTCAGGAAAATCCTCCGCTTCTAATGAGCGGTCAACACCAATCACCCGCCACCCTTTTTGAGAAAACAGCTTCACCGTTGCGCGACCAACACCGCCGGAAGCGCCTGTTATCAGTACTGTCATTGATTGATTTGTCATCTTCACACTCCAGGTTACTGATACTTTGTTAAATCAGAACAGGGAATATTCAATCCTTCCAACAAGTTCCGGATTGTATTCCAATGTACTTTTTCCCATGCTGCCGGGCTTGAGTTTGAATTATGCGGTGCAAGCATCACCTGTTCCAATTTAATCAATGGGCTGGTTTCGGGTAGTGGTTCCACCTCAAACACGTCTAAACCGGCTCCTGCCAGCTTTCCAGATTCAAGCGCATCGATTAAAGCCACTTCATCCACAATTGGACCACGAGCTGCATTGATTAAGACACAGCCTGGCTTGCATCCAGAAAGCCGTTCCGCATTTATAAGGTGAAAACTACCGGGATTTAGATCACAGTTGACGCTGAGAAAATCAACCTTTCCCATCATATCTTCCAATGAGGTCATTTCTACATCATTTTCTGCAATGAAATCGGGATCGATTTCAATAATATCATTTCCGTAGCATCGCATTCCAAATGCTCTGGCTTTACGAATTACAGCTTTTCCAATATTTCCCACGCCAATCACACCCAGTGAACATTCTGATAATGCTCTTCCTGGTATTTTTTCCCATTGTCCCGTTTTCATGTGTCGATCCATCCAGGGTAGACGCCTGGCAAATGCCAGTATGTACCCCATCACCGAGTCTGACACTGGAACAGTGAAGGCGTTGGGAGTGCGCCGCACTTGAACTCCAAACTTAGATGCTGCAGCCTGATTAATCGAATCAATTCCTGTCCCCCATTTGGAAATCACCTTCAACCGGGGGGCACAGGCTTCGATGACTCTGGCAGTAAAACGATCGTCGCCACAAATTGCCCCGTCAAATTGACCTGCTAATTGCAATAACTCTGCTTCAGAGAGTCGTTCCTTTACTTCCGTGAGGAGCAAGTCAATTCCGTAGTTTTGAAGTACGGGTTTGAAGCGATCCAGAAATGGGATCATATAGGGCGCTGACATGAGCACTGTTTTCATTTTGTCCTTATTCTGCCGGGCACATAATGGGTATCATATGCGTTGTTTCACCCGGGCGCGATGAGTAAGATTCATCAGGTAGAATTTGATAATTTTGCCCGAAATACTTATTTAAGACAATTCTAAACGTGTTTATTGGAGATAGGGTCGGATATAAATCACTGGTGTCCACACCGGGCAGGTAGAGCGCGTTTAGAATTTCGTAATGTTTACTGGAACCAACTCTTTCTGGTCCATGATCACCTTGCAGAATGATCACGGGTGGTTGTTTTGAATTTTGAAGAATCGCGTTCACAACTTCGGTAATCTTAGCGTCAGCAAAAGGAAACGTTCCCCGAAAGCCTTTGTAATAAGGGTCATTTTCTGCTTTGGGTTTGATCACTTTGATCAGCTCTGGATTAGCTCCACCGGACGCATCGAAAACAAAAGGCGGATGGTTGATACTCAGGTGGACAAATACCAGTTTGGGACCGGTAATCTGGGGCACCTCCTTGAGTTTCTCCAGGGTAAACAGGGTAACAGATCGCCGGTAAGATTCCTCAGCATAGTTTGCCTGCTGGATATTTGCATCCACTACTGGAGCCAGAAAAGTGCTGCGCAGGAACATGATATCAAAACTGCCCAATCTGCTTAAAATCGACTCCGTGCCAAGTGCTGAACTGGTTGGAAGAAAATAATAGTCTGCATTAAACCATTCAGTAAAGTTATATCCGGTTTCGAATGCAACCGTTTTATAACCCAATTCTTCAAACTCCAGACGCGCTGCGTTATAACGAATACCTCTCCCCAGGCTAATATCTTCAAAATCACCCGGATTGGCAAGATAATCCATATTTAATGACAGATACAGTGAGAGATTTGTCTGGTTGTAGTTGGCTTTTGCACAATCGGCTACATAGAATCCGGTATTCCTTAAGTAATCGATAAATTCCGAATTATCGTATCCATACTCATCGCGCAAAATATCACTTCTGGTGTAAGTATCCAGGATGATGTAATAAATATCAGGTTTATATCCCTGAAATTGTTGAACGTCCTGAGATTCATCAGATTCGCCAGAGACGACTGCCTTCGTGGAATTTACCAGAGAGGCAGTTATTTGAAAAACAGGCATGATTAAGACAGCAATTCCAAAAATCGTAAATACTTTATGCAGGCTGGCAGGAACACTTCGGAGACGCAAGATGCTCAGAAGGATAATTGAGCTTATGATTACCCAGATCATCGCCAAAAAGCGATGCCTTCCAAGTATCACATCTCCCAGGGAGTAACCTTCCACCAATCCGTAAAAATGTCCGTAAGAAAAAAAAGATACAAGAATTATTGAAGATAACAGCGCTGTTTTCCCATAATCCTTCACTGCCAGATAGCATAATGACCAGACCACGGCAGCGACTGCAATAGAAAACACCAATGGGAAAACTAATTTTTCGATCCCAACCTGACCCAGGTTTGCCGAAAACAAAGCAATCGGGGGATAAAGCGCAAGAAGAAGGGGATATGCAAACCAAAGAGAGGTTTTTGATAATCGCATTGTGTGAAAATTCTTTCTTATTGATTTATCCCAGAAACCACAGTTTTACTAAGGCTTTCCGCTGTGGTGCCCTATTGAGAGTTTCTGAATTATAACCCTGCCGGAATTATTATTTATTAGCATTCCTTAATGTAAGCATCAATTCTGCCATTTTAAAATCAATCTCTTCATCAACATCCCATGCCTCTTCAGGAGAGATTTCAAACATCAGCGGACGATCGCCCAATCGATTCCGTTTTATTTCCAAACTCTCACGGGTAAATAGATAGAAGCAGGAATTCTCCTCGTACACGGGAGGTAGGTCCTGTGTTTGTATGAGGATTGCCGGATTATGATTAATCGCCCTGCCCAGTTCATCCCAGAATCTCACCTGCCTTCTGGTAACACTGAACATGGAATCGTACGCCGGATACTTTTTTAGAAAGGTGTTTATTGCTTTCGAAATGGTTCCGGAGGTTAATAATGGGTTGGTGGAATGAGTTTGCATGTAGAAGTCTGCTTCCACCTGGTTGATATCATACATCAGGATTTCATTCATCGGGATATCATCAGCCCGCAGATGTTCAGGTCTCTCAATTTTGATAACAGACGGATAATCTTTATTCAGCATCTCAAGAATAGTTGGACTATCAGTATCAATTGCAATTTCGCAAATTTCAGGAACATTCAATAGCGTATCCAGAATATGCATGAATAACGGTTTTCCAACCATCGGACGGTAATTCTTGCCGGGAACTCTTTGCGAATGATGCCGCATTGGGATTAATACAGCGATTTTTTTATCAGGCATAATATTGCCTCACTTTTTATTCATTATACTGAATTGGTTGAACTTCACGGTTGGGTTTTTTGCCAGGAACACCAGAAGCGCCAGGATAATAAAACCGCTGACGCAATTGCCAGGTCAATGGACCAGACTGTTGATATCCGCGGTAAGTTCCCCAAAATTGCATCACCCGGAACCAGACAATCTCTCTCCACACCCTCGAAACAACTTGTTGCTCGCGGGCATTTCGAAGATCATGAATGATATTGACCCAGATTAAACGAAATAAATCACTTAAACCAAAACTTTCCTGCGGAAATATCCTCTTAAATGCCATAGCCTCACGCAGATAGCGATTGCCAATTCCACGCGGAGTTTCATTGTGAATATGGATGATCTCAGCTTCAGGGACATACTGAACGGTTTTTCCCTGTAAAATCATCCGATTTGCCCAATCGACATCTTCCAACCCGGGTAGCGTTTCATCGTACGGTGTCTCGATCCATAAAGCTTTACGGATTGCTGCGTTGGCATTATTGCAAAATGGATGTGTTTGATGTGAAAAGTGTGAATCAGGAAACCATTGGGCAAAGATTTGATGTTCTGAAAACTTGCTGCCTTCATACCCTCTTTGCTTGCCGTAGGTTAATGCAACTTTGGACTCTTCAAAAGGTTTAAGTAAAGATTCCAACCAATCGGGATAAACCGGGTAGACGTGCGCGCTAGCCATAACAACAAAATCAGCAGTGGCATGTGAAATTCCCATATTCAGTGATCTGCCAAAAGTAAAATCTTCTGGACGGATATGAACAACTTTCACAGGATATCGTGATACGATCTCAAGCGTGCCATCAGTCGATCCCGAATCGACCAGTATGATTTCAATTGAATTTATTGTTTGTTGCAGGATTCCATTAATCAGTCGTTCAATGTACTTCTCTTCATTGAACGCCCGGATTACAACAGAACATAAAGGAAGGTTTGCCATAATCAATATATTTTGCAGGGATTGGTGACAGGAAATTCTTCAAATTTAAATGGATCTTTGTTTACGTTCGATGAATAGTAATGATTAGGCAATAATGGATATCCTTCACCAAATCGGTCATTCAGCACTAACCTGAACAGGTTTACTGGAGATAGATCCGCGGGTAACAAGGATTTTTCAGACAGTCCGTAAATTGAAAGGAATATGCTGATTCGACCGGGAGATCTGACGCCATGATCTCCCTGTAAGAGTATGATTGGTTCAACTTTACTATCCGAGAGGATTTTGTCGACATTGCTGATTATTTGAGGATTGGTAAAATCTAATGATTTTTGATAACCTGCAATGTAATAATCTTCATCTGCTGGAACGCCATCGTTTAGGTAGTAATTTTTGTCTGCAAGGATCGATCCATCAGAATCAAAGATATATGGCCGGTGATTGGTCACCAGGTGAATAAAATAAAACTTCGGTCCTGGAATATCAAGCGTAGTCGGAATGTGATTAAGAATAAACTTTTGACGATTATATTTACTTTTGTATGGAAAACTTAACCCGAGTTTTTTCTCAACAAAAGGAATATTATGGGTAGCTGCCAGAATAGTATTGTTTATCGCCAACGCTTCAAATTCAGTTAAATTCGTCAGTGTAATGGGGTTGGCTACAAAACTAATATAATAGTCTGAATTAGTTAATTCCGTAAAAGTGTAACCTGTTTCGTAAGCTACGGTCGTGTAACCCAAATCTTCAAAATACTTAACAACGCGATTGTTTTGAATATATGTATCCAGAACTGATGCATCCTTGTTGGTGGGTGTAAGGCTATCATCCAGATTTTGCACATATTCCATATTCAAAGAACTACTCAACGACAGTCTTGTTGCAGTAAAATTGCTGAGGCTGCAATCTGCCACTTGAAATCCCCGTTCTTCGAGTTGCCCAATAAAACCGGAATTATCATATTTCATTTTGGTTTTAATATAATCTTCCCTTGCGTAACTATCTAAAAGGAAATAGTAAACATCTGGGAGTGAATTTGGTGCGGTCGAAACTAACGCTTCATATGTAGTATTAGAAACTATCGGAAATCTAATCTTCTGGTAATTTCGGGCAATTTGAAAAACTGGAAGAATAATAAGAACAACACAAATCAAAGATGCAATTTTTGCCAGATTTGTAATGACTGGCTGTTTGATCTTCCATATTCCCCAAATGATCGCAGTGAGAATAATTAATACAATGATAACGAGAAACCTGTGCCGTCCTATCATCCAGGAACCCAGCTGCCACCCTTTTGTCAGATTGTACATCGCACCATAACTAGTCAATATTATGTACGTAATAACAGTCATCACAAACGCTTTATCGTTCTGCTTAACCACAAAAGACAAAATACCGTAGATGAGGAGAGGGATCAGGATGCCCGCAATGAGTGGACGGATGATATATTCGATCCCAACTTCTGAAATATTTAATTGGTATAACGAGATAATTGGGTATGCACCTAAAAGGAGAACTCCCCATAAGTAGGATGTATTGTTGTTGATTGGTTTCATGGTTTTATTAACATCCGCATTCATAGTGGCTAATTACAGTTATAGGAAAAAAGAGATTTCTTATAGATCGCTCCCACCTGGCTAACACATCCAGTAAATACTTTTTGGTACGGCATCGTCTCCAGCAAGGTATATTTATTTGAATATACATAGCCCAAGTTAACTGATCTTAAATGCGCCGATGTATCTCCTTTACGCAACGCCCGGAAGTATTCTTTGCTATTCATCAGCCCGTCAAGGTTAACAATGGTGCGATTGGTTATGAAATAGGATACAGTTCCTCCCCCAGGCGTGCCGATAACAGCTCCAGGCGGTGTCAAGTCTTCCAGCATTTGAGGAATGATGAGATAGATTCCAGGGTCTTCAGCGTGGTTTTTCGGAGGATAAACCTTGAACAAGTTCACCGCAGTGGTGGACAAAATGGCAATGGTCAATAAACCAGCAGCCGTACCAGCCACAATCAACCCAAATCTTTTACCAATTAATCGTTGCCCGATGGTAATGACCATAACGATGATAATCAGGAACAGGAAAAAAGTCTCAACGGTCCAATACCAGGTTCGCATATGAACATATCCACTCACATAAAAGTAAGTCACACGGTATGTGGTGGCCAGCAACAAAGGAATGATGCCAAATTGGTCCCACAAAGTAATTAATACAGGCAATTTTCCACTTACGATTAATAGTAAATATACAATTCCAATAATTCCCAAGGCTGCAAAACTGGAAGCGTATGGCTGGGATTGGAACTGGTGAGTAATAACATCAAAAAGTTGATATACAAGGGCAAAAGGAGACTCGTCCCCCAAGCCATACGACTTAATATCCGCCAGGGATGAGATTGGTGATCCATAAACCGTTGCCCCCAATGACCCCCACCATTGTTTTATTTGTCCACTGACAGGCATGGGTGTACCAAAATTTATCTGGCTCCACATCATATACCCACCGACAAGCAATATTATGGGAATAGCGTAGATAGATGCAGATCCTAACCAACCCTTTATGTTTTTCCACTGCTCCCCAATTGTTAGTGAAGGTAGCGATTTGTCAATCAGATACTTACTCGCTAGCCAGCTTCTTACAATCGTGGTGTAAAAAATCCAGAGTAAACCTGCAACCAGTAATACCGTTTTGGAATATCTTTCAAGCATACCACTTTGCCCTAAAGCTAGAACTATCAAACCGGTACCACCCGCAGCTACCAAACCAGCCAAAAGACCCCTCACAAAAACTGACAGTTTCTGTGTCCATTTTTGTTGAATCGAATACATTCCAGAAAAATATAACGCAAGAATACCTGTACCCAGTAGAAGAACCAGGGTAATAAGAATAAACAGGGCATGAGGATGGATTCTGAAACCAATAAACTTCATGCCGACCACCACCACTATCACCACGGCTGCCAATGCATCCAACAAGAGTATTGCAGCATCCCGCTTCCTTGTGAAGAGCAACCATACACTCAAGAATCCTACAAAGATAAAATTATCCAAACGGGCAAGAACAGTCAACCCGGCTAATACACCAGCAATCAGATAATCCTTTTTAGTCGGATTAGGGTTTTCCCGCAGCTTAATTGCTTGCCGCCAGACAAGAATCATAAATAGAAAGCTTAACGCTGATTCCAACCCTCCGGTAAAGGTATTGGTATAAACCAGCCAGGAAAGCACGAATGATGCTGTCAGAAAAAAAGCGATCCAGTGGTTTGTCTTTTTATTCAGCACCTCAAACAAAGCAATTGCAGATCCCAATTGAATAATTCCAAAAACAACTACAACTATCCGAAGAGGTAGAATCAAATCAGTCTGGATAAGAAATATGGGAATACACACCAGCATCCAAAGTGGATGAAAACCATTCGTGGGGTTGATCCCATCGAATGTTACCCCTTTTCCAGCAACGATATTCTGGGCAACCTTAAAATAGAAAAATCCATCGTCATTGTTAAACCAGTTCATAAGAATGGATGGTGACGCAGAAGCGACTAAAACTGTTGCTAATCCAATCAGGATTGCCAAAAGAAGTATTGGATGAAGAAAGTTAATCCGCTTGAGATTCATGTTTTATCCATTACCAGTTAGTGTCATTCTCATAGCCCAAATCGATCAATAGTTGTCCGGCAATTTCTTTGAATATATCCTTATGCTCCTGGGTAAATGCATTTTTCCAGCCACCAGACTTGCCTTTGCGAAACGTTGGTGATTTTTGTGGATTAATTCTTGAAACTAACACTTCCACAGCTCTGGTTTTTTCCATAGTCACTGGAAAACCGCGCTTGATGACATAATCAAGAATCTGTTCAGACAGGGTCAGTGGATCAGCCATCAAGTTTTCATACTTCAGCGTCAAAACTCCAGCATTGCCAAGCCAGCCTACAAATGGGGCAAACCTCCCCGCAATGTCCGGAAATGGATGCGCGGCATCCGGTCTGCCCACGATGCTGGTTTTTAATCGTTCATCAAAACTGTGTAACACCTGTGTGTAGTAGGCATGGTGGACATGATTCGGTTCGATATCTGTAACATAATGAACGTGTGATACAACAACATCCCGCGGGTCCCGTAGAATAAATATTGTAGCAAAGTTGTCTGAAGAGAGGATATCCTGAATCCAGGGGAGAGCATGCAAATGTCCGTAAGAAGTATCTCCAAAAGATAACAATTCCAATTCTTTTAGAATCTCGCTCCTGGAGCGTTCTCTGCCTGTTTCCCCATCATACATAACAACAGCAGGCATCCCGCTGTTGACTGCTGGTCCAATAAGTGGAAAACCTTCCATTATTTGGGTGAGCAAATGCGTGCCGCTTTTGGGGAATGAATTCGCGAATAGAATGGGAGCATTCTTCAATGAAATTGACCGATACTTCCACTGCTGCCGCATTCTTCGAAGTACTCTTCGTTGTTGTTTGGCAAATTGGGTCAGGTTGCTTCTCAGGCTATTCTGCATAAGTAATTACCAATCCTGCGAGGATTCATACCCTAAGCGTTGCAACAAATCTCCGGTTTCATTTTTAAATATCTCAATTAATTCATCAGTAAAGTAATCACGCCAGTTTCCCGGCTTGCCTTTTCTAAATGTCCCGGATCGCTTGGGTTCAATTGCTTTTGTTAATAAGTTAATTGCAGTGAGATTATCTACAGAAGGAGTGAAATTATATCTGGAGAGATAATCTAATATTCTTTTTAACGCATTTTCTCTGTCCAGGATGAGATCCTCAAACCGCATCGCGAGAATAGACTGCTGATCAAGCCAGGGTAGATAACGCTGATATTTTAATGCTATTGGTGAAAGTGGATTCGTCGGCAAATCTACGCCCAATATTGCCGCTCGGATTCTTTCATCCATGCTACCGAGCGTTTCAGTGTAATATTTGTGCATATTATGGTTGGTGTTCATTTCAGTAGCGTAAAACACATGCGAAATAATCACATCCCGTGGGTCTCTATACACAAAAATCACTGCGCGATCAGGTTTGGTCAACTCAGCAAAGTAAGGCTCAACTGCAGGAAGATAACAATAAGCGATATCTCCATGTCTTAATCTGGCGATATTTACACAAACCTCATCTGGCGAAAGGATGCTGTTGTCTTCATCTCTGTTAAGAGGAGGCATACCCGGGTTGACAAAAGGGCCAATTCTGGTCAAACCTTCAAGGATCTGAATTATCAGATGAGATCCAGATTTTGGCATGGAATTTCCTATAACAATTGGCATTTGGTTCAACCTGCCGCCAGATGATACTAAGTTTGAGGCACGGCGTAATTGCCAACGCAGCATCTTCGCACTTTGTTTTATTCGCAGATAAGTGTTCATTCTTCATCCACCACGAAGGCAGTACCCTTTATTATCCCACCTGTGAGAACTCGCATGGTGGTAGAGTTTTCAATGAGTAAGTCAGGAATATCAATATCCCGTAATGTCACAAGACCCGGTCGGTGCGCATCTGTCAGATAAGCGCCAAAAGGAATGGCAGTACGGTAAAGTTGATAAAACAACACTCTTCTCGCTTGCTTGCGATGTTCAGGTGAAACACAAATCGATTCTTGCCCGAGAAATTCACTCAGCATTAACCAATACTTCTCTGCAGTGTCTGGAAAGTATACGGTTGGGTATTTCGTATATCTGGATCTTCCTGCAGCCAGCACAGGCAGACCAAGGATCGATGCTTCCAGACCGATACTGGAATTATAGACCATGACAAATTTCGATTTTTGAATTAGCTCATAAGAACTTAGATATTCTGTCGCATCAACAAAATGGACATTATCCAAATCAAGAACGTGGTTTTCCTTAACCCAGTCACGAACTGTTTCACGACTCTGCTTGGCCGATCCAGGTCTTAATTCATCAGGGTGAGCGCGGA
>CAZRKL010000021.1:5626-25046 GCA_964600595.1 uncultured Leptolinea sp. | reverse complement strand
CCTATACACCTTTCGAAAGAAGTAGGTGTAAAACGGCTTTGGGTAAAGGATGAAGGCAAAAACCCAAGTGCCTCCTTCAAAGACAGAGCCAGTTCGGTAGTGGTAGCCAGAGCTCGTGAATTGAAATCTGAAGTAGTTGTTACAGCCTCAACCGGAAATGCGGGTGCGGCACTGGCATGCATGGCTGCTGCAGTTGGTCAACCGGCGGTAATTTTTGCCCCCAAAACAGCCCCTCAAGCCAAAGTTGCCCAGCTTCTTGTTTTTGGCGCCCGCGTCATCCTTGTTGAAGGGAATTATGATTCCGCTTTCGACCTGACGATCGAAGCATCGAAGGAATTTGGATGGTATTGTCGAAATACTGGTTTCAATCCGTTCACAGCGGAAGGCAAGAAGACAGCTGCGTTGGAAATATGGGAAAAGCTTTTATTAAATCGAAAGTCATCCAGACCATTATGTATTTTTGTGTCGGTGGGAGATGGAAACATAATCTCGGGTATCCACAAGGGCTTTAAAGATTTAATGAATCTGGGATGGTTGGATCAGATGCCGCGAATATTTGGCATCCAATCAGAAAAATCTGCCGCGATCGCGAATGCATTTAAAGCAGGCAATGAAGAAATTATTCCGGTTTCAGCAACCACAATTGCCGATAGCATTTCCGTTGATCTTCCCCGCGATGGTGTCAGGGCAGTCCGGGCAGCCCGTGAGACCAATGGACAGTACATCACCGTAACCGATGATGCAATCATATCTGCGATAGCTTCATTGGGGAAAGTAGGCATATTTGCTGAGCCAGCAGGATCAACCGCTTACGCCGGATTGGAGACTGCAGTTAAAATGGGCTTTGTTACTGGTGAAGATGAAGTTCTTGTTATTAGCACTGGCAGTGGTTTAAAAGATATCCGGGCTGCCATGCAAGCCGTTCCTGAAGCGGTGATCATTGAACCTAGCCTGTCTGCTTTGAAGAAAGTTTTATAAGAGATCCTATGGATAAACCTCGATATTCAATAATTGCGCCTGTTTACAATGAAGTAGAAAGCTTACCTGTATTACATAAACGTATGGTCGAAACCATGGATAAAACAGGTGAATCCTGGGAACTTGTTTTGATCGATGATGGCTCAACGGATGGATCTACAGATATTATTCGGTCGATTGCCAGTCAAGATCCTCGGATACGACCAGTTATCTTCGCCCGAAATTTCGGGCATCAAATTGCTGTTACAGCTGGCTTGGATTACAGCCGCGGTGATGCCATGGTTATCATCGATGCAGACCTGCAGGATCCACCTGAAGTCATCCTTGAGATGATCGGGAAATGGAAAGAAGGTTACGAGGTTGTATATGCGGTAAGAGCTGAACGAGAGGGTGAAACATGGTTTAAGAAGACAACCGCTTCACTTTTCTACCGAATTATCTATCGGATAACGGATGTCAAAATTCCTCTTGATACCGGCGATTTCCGGCTCATGGATCGAAAAGTAGTAAATGTAATGAACAATATGCGTGAAAGACATCGGTTTTTACGCGGTATGTCTTCATGGATCGGTTTTAAGCAGATAGGTTTGCCATATCGCAGGGCAGCCAGATTTGCCGGGGTAACAAAATATCCTTTTTCGAAAATGTTGAAACTTGCATTAAATGCAGTGACAAGTTTCTCATATTTTCCGCTTCAGCTGGCAACTTACATCGGTTTTCTCTCGGCAGGGATCAGTATTCTGGCAATTCCAGTTGTAGTGATCGGCAGGTTAACAGGTACAGAAGCGTTTTTAGGACAGGCAACTACATTAATTGCGGTTCTATTTCTGGGCGGTGTGCAATTAATTTCGCTCGGAATACTTGGTGAATATATCGGTAGAATTTATGACGAAGTAAAAGGCCGACCATTGTATATCGTACGTGATGAACCGAAAGATTTTGAAAAAAAACAAGGAGATCCCCAAAATGGCAAAGATTGATTTAACCGTAATATCAGATCGTCTGGAACGTGCTGTAAAACGAGCCAGAGAGCGGAATATCATCATTCCTACCTTTGCTCAGATGAAGGATCCTGCATTAATTCCTGACAAAATAAAAGCAGAATTGAAAACAATAGGTTTGTGGGATATCACCTCACGCAACCTTTTCCGCATTTCATGGAAAAACGAGCCAGTTAACTCTGGAGGCGGATATGGTCAAGTAAACTACTTGGAACTCCCATCAAGTTTAACAGGAACAAAAGCCCGGATTATTGTTCTTATTGGAAAATGGTTCCCAACTGGTGCCCATAAGGTTGGCGCTGCATTTGGCTGTCTTGTTCCCAGATTAGTGACCGGTCAGTTTGACCCCACGACTCAGAAAGCAGTCTGGCCATCAACCGGCAACTACTGCCGGGGTGGGGCTTATGACTCAGCTTTACTCGCCTGCCAGTCAATTGCTATTTTGCCTGAGGGGATGAGCCGTGAGCGCTTTGAGTGGCTGTCCAAGGTGGCAGGCGAGGTGATAGCCACGCCTGGCACAGAATCCAATGTGAAAGAAATATTTGATAAATGTTGGGAATTGCGAAAATCTGGTCAAGACTTAATGATCTTTAACCAATTCGATGAATTTGGTAACTACCTCTGGCATTATGAAGTCACCGGACATGCCATGGAAGAAGTACTCAAAAAAGTGCTGCGACCAGGTGATGAGTATCGTGGTATGACTTCTGCGACAGGATCAGCTGGGACGATTGCTTCTGGTGACTATTTGAAACAATTATTTCCCGCAAGTAAGATTATTGCCAGCGAAGCACTGCAATGCCCAACATTAATGGAAAATGGTTTTGGCGCCCATCGTATTGAAGGAATCGGCGACAAACATGTGCCTTGGATTCACAATGCGAAGAACACAGATTTTGTGGCTGCAATCGATGACACTGCGGTGGTAAACCTTTCCCGCCTCTTCAATGAATCTGAAGGGAAGAAATATTTAGCCAAGAAGGGTGTACCAGAAGATGTAATTTCCCGACTGAATTTACTGGGTTTTTCAGGTATTTCAAATGTGTTAACTGCCATCAAGTTTGCCAAATATCAGGAACTCAGTGAAAATGATGTGGTGCTGACTGTATTAACAGATTCGATGGAACTGTACACGAGTCGATTAACAGAGATGCATGAGGAATTTGGTGAGTATTCAGCTTTTGATGCAGCTGCAGATTTTTCAAGGTATCTGATGGGACAATCCACCGATAATCTGGTTGAATTATCCTACGCAGATCGCCGTCGTGTCCACAACTTAAAGTATTTCACGTGGGTGGAACAACAAGGTAAAACATACGAAGAAATTCAGGATATGTGGTACAACCGGAATTACTTCACCGAAATACAAGGTCAGGTGGAAGAAATTGATAATTTGATTGACGAATTCAATCACAAGGTAGGATTACTTAAAAACTATTAGAATTATGCACTTTCCTTGTGCACAGGGTGGGCGGAAAAGCTCGCCCTGTTTTTTATCTTATAATAAGATTGATCTGATATCACTTAATGAGTGACACATAGAATGCATAATTTGGATTTACAGCCATATTCGCTTATTCTTGTTGCCGTATTACCACAACCGAGAGATATGGAGATTGCCCGATTGTTGGGTTGGTATCGAATTCCACTACGATCTGCTCCAAAAGTGATAGATGTTGATTATCTGGCATTTTATCAACCTGGCAGTTTCCCGCCACCAGAAGGTGGAAGAATTAATTACCTCACCCGGGTAAAAGGGCACGAACTTACCACGCGGCGGGAGCTGTTCAGGGATGAGTGTCCTCCAGATAGGGGGAATGAGGAATATTATAAAATCATGATCGGTCCGCTCTTACCATTGAATAATCCGATATCTGCGAAACAGTGGAAACGGATCACTTTCTTTTACACAACCGGAGAATACTTTTACAAGGCGAAATCCCTCCGAGACCTGGTGGTAAACTCAGAAGATCGCATCTTGCTCTGGCAATCTCTTCGTGAGAGACGGGAAACAGGTGGATCAGATAATTTCTATGACAAAACTGATGATGAGATGAACCCTGATATTGCAAAGTGGCTTGGGTTGTTATATCTTTCAAATTATACAGATAACTCTGGAGGGCATGATGACGCTCCTGATTAAAGGCGGTACCCTGATTACTGCTTGCGAGACCTTTGAAGCTGATATTCTTATCGTTGGTGAACAAATTAACCAGATAGGTAGGGATCTATCTTCACCAGGTGCTGAAATTTTGGATGTCACAGGAAAATTAATTATGCCTGGCGGAGTGGATCCGCATGTACATCTTGATCTGCCAATGTTTAACACGGTCACTTCTGATGATCATTACACGGGTCACCGGGCAGCCGCTTTTGGAGGTACCACAACCGCTCTGGATTTTATTCCCCAGGAGCAAAACTCGCTCAAAGAGGATATAAGAGCATGGCATGAGAAGGCTGACCATAATGCTGCCATCGATTTTGGCTTTCATATGAATATCACAAAATTTAATGAAGAGATAGCAACAGAAATTTCCGGTTTACCCGCGTCTGGAATTACCAGCATTAAGGTGTTTACTGCATACAACAATCGGTTGCGGTTGGATGATGGGGATATATTTAAAGTCATGCGTATAGCTAAGGTTGCGGGAATTCTTACTCTTCTTCATGCAGAAAATGGCGATGTAATTGATGTGCTCGTGCAAGAAGCATTGGATGGCGGGAATACCGAACCGATATGGCATGCCAGAACCAGACCAGCCTGGGGCGCTGTAGAAGCTGTGTTGCGAGCCTGCTCGCTTTCAGCTCAGACAGATGCTCCACTATATATTGTCCATATGAATGTGGCTGGAGAAGTTGATCAACTTGATTATGCCCGAGGGTTGGGGTTAAAAGTAATGGGGGAGACCTGTCCGCAGTATTTGTTTTTCACTGAAGATCAACTAAGTAAAGCAGATGGGGCAAAATTTGTCTGTTCTCCACCACTTCGCGGCATCCAGGATAATGCAAGACTATGGGAAGGTATTCAGCAGGGAATTATCAAGGTGATTGGCACAGACCATTGTTCCTTCTTCTTTGATGGATCGAAACCAATTATTTATGAGGGCAAACCTATATCAATCCCCGGAAAAGAATTGGGACATAATAACTTCACACAAATTCCAAACGGTTTGCCTGGTATTGAAGACCGGATGCCTATTTTGTGGACTTATGGTGTTCGTCAGGGGAAAATTTCACCGAATCAATTCGTTGCGTTGAATTGCACCAATCCGGCAAAGATATTTGGTATGTATCCTCAGAAAGGTTCGCTGACACCAGGGGCGGATGCAGATATCGTCATTTGGGATCCAGATAAACGGATCACTTATGGCGTAAAACAAGCGCATATGCGTACTGATTACAACCTATTTGAAGGATGGGAACTGATTGGAATGCCTGAGAAGGTTTTTCTGAGAGGAAAGCTGATTGTGGATGGCGAGAATTGGTTCGGACAGGCTGGTTCTGGAAAGTTTATTCACCGTCAACCTTTTAACTCAATACTTTAGAATTACCTTCTACTTCATATGATTCTGGCAATCCCGATTTTCCTCTTATTATTCACTTCTGGGTTAATTCTGGGTATTCGATTAACCCGACCGACTTTTCCTGCTTTATGGTTAATTGCAGTGGCAGGTAGTTTGGTCTCATGGATATCCATGTTGGCGCTAAGATTACAGTTGCCCAGTACGCTAACCTTGCTAAAGTGGAGTGATTCCGCGATATTTAATTCTTCACCTGCGCTGGTGCTGGATTACTCATCCTGGGGATTCAGCTTTGCCATTGTCACTTTGGTCTTGCTGATTGTTCTAATTTCTCCAGGGCAAATGAGAACTCGAGGTGAGGTTATAAATCTCTCCGGGAGCCTGGCATTAGGCGGATTGGCACTTGTGGCAGTTTTGTCTGCAAACCCGATCACCCTTTTATTGGGTTGGGCTTCAATGGATATTGTTGAATTATTAATATTTACCCGTGGCTCTGAGAAGATTGATCAACTGCGAAGGACTATCCGGGTTTACAGTTCCAGGGTGATGGGGTTGATCCTTGCATTTTGGGCATTTGTTTTGGGAAGCCGCGCTATTGGTTATAACACCAGCTTTGATACTATCTCGCCACAGGTAGGAGTATTTTTATTAATCAGTATTGGTTTAAGGTTGGGTGTATTTCCATTGCACATGCCATTTACTGTTGATACAAATGTCCGTAGAGGGCAAGGGACACTTCTTAGAATGGCTCCGGCAGCTTCAGCACTGGTAGTATTATCACGGTTGCCATCCACAACTGTTGCCCCAGGTTTTGAAATCTGGCTTTCAATATTTGCGGCTTTAGCATTGATGTACTCAAGTATTCGGTGGCTGATTGAAAAAGACGAATTACTTGCCAGACCTTATTGGATAATCAGTTTATCAGCAAGCGCGATTATTTGTGTGTTGACGGGTAGCCCATTCCTTTCATTATCCTGGGGAATATCCCTTATTTTTCTAAGCAGTGCCTTGTTTTTATTTGATTCTTATAACCGTTTTATGCGGATTCTCGCTTGGATTGGATTAATCAACCTTGCTGGCTTACCATTTACTGCAAATAGCAGTGGCATACAGGCTCTTGCTGCAGAAGGCCATATTTACTGGATAATTCCCGCTTTTATTGCTCTATTTTTTCTAATTTATGGGATGGCTGACAAAATAAAATCCAAACCAGTAATGCCAACTAACCAGGAAAAGATCATTTATCTAACTTATCCGTTGTCAATGTTACTACTTACAGCTTCATATATTATTACGGGTTTGTTTGGCTGGCGTGGATCAAGAGTGGAGGGACTCTGGTGGTTTACCATACCCCTGGGATTAATATGTATCTCTCTAATAGTTTGGAATATCAAAACAGGCACTTTTGAGACATTAATCAATCGGATGCGCGCAATAATTGATATATCTCCAGAATCACCCGGCGCGATAAGTGTGCTTCAAAGAGTGATCAATCTTGACTGGATGTACGGTCTTGTACAGGTAATGATTAGGGGGGTAAATGCTGTTGTAATTAGGGTAGAAAGTGTTCTTGAGGGACAGGGCGGATTTCTTTGGGCAGCTCTGATCTTTGTTCTATTCCTTGCTCTCATTCAAATTGGAGGGGGTTAGATAGATGCCTGAGATTATCTCGATCTTCCTTCTCTTCTTTTCAATCCTTGCAGGCGGTTGGATATTAATCCGTCGGGAGCTGCTTTCACAATTATTAATGCTGGCCATCCTATATCTCCTTCAGGCGATCGTATTCTATTTCCAATCGCCTGCT
This sequence comes from uncultured Leptolinea sp., assembly GCA_964600595.1. Classification (GTDB taxonomy): domain Bacteria; phylum Chloroflexota; class Anaerolineae; order Anaerolineales; family Anaerolineaceae; genus DAIOEK01. The sequence continues at coordinate 17,742 of CAZRKL010000021.1, read as the reverse complement.
CTTTTCTCGATTATCCTTGTGCTCCTGGGTTGGATGGCTACTGCTGCAATTGGTGCTACCAGGCCAGCGAGGAATTTACTGAAAATTCATCTATCACGCCCAGAAACAATCTTTTATCTGCTGGCTTATATTTTTGCAATCGCAGCAGCAATTGTAATGATTAGTCGATTGATGGAATGGTTCCCTTCTATTTCCGCAGAATCCGCGGCGCTTACATTAATTTCAATTTTCCAGGGAATAATCATTACAGCTTACTCAAAGACTAGCCATGAAGTGATTATTGGTTTACTGGTTTTCCTGATTGGATTTGAAACAATGTTCCTCTCGATAGAGATCTCGTTACTCGTGATTGGGTTACTTGGAGCAGTGAAATTAGGTCTGGCATTTATTGCTTCTTATTGGATGGAAAGCCCAACCATCCAGGAGGATATCCTCGGATGAGCGCCGCCATCATTTGGATTATCCTTCCTTTTTTTGTAGGGATTTTATTGATCCCATTTCTACGATATCGCCGCCTGGTTTATATTTCATCATCCGTAGTAGCCGCATTACTTGCCTTTTTAGCTGTCGCGACAACCATAAATGCGCCATTTAATGTAATTGGTATCGATCTAAAAATAGAAGCAGGGTTCTCCATTCTCGGACGTCAACTGATACTTGAACAATTTGATCAGACGATTCTCGCGATCATATTTCTCTTTTCTCTTTTTTGGTTGATCGGTGGATTTTTTAGCGGAGTATCCAGCATTCTTGCCCCAACAGGATTAATTATTCCAGCTTTGGCAGTAGCATCATTTGCGGTTGAACCATTCCTCTATTCAGCTCTCCTGATTGAAGGGATGGTTTTAGTAAGCGTACCGCTTCTCTCAGTGCCATTTTCAGAACCCCGACCTGGTGTTGTCCGTTATCTTGTTTTCCAGACCATGGGTATGCCATTTTTGATATTAACTGGTTGGCTGCTGGGTGGAATGGACGCAGTCCCCCTGGAAACAGAGCAAACAGTACAAATCCTGGTGTTATTGGGTGTAGGCTTCGCATTCTCACTAGCGATATTTCCTCTCTATTCATGGATCCCAATGCTAGCCGAAGAGGAAGATCCCTATTTGGTTGGTTTTGTATTATTGGTCTTGCCTACTGCGGTCATGTTATTTTTACTTACTTTTATTGATCGATATGCATGGTTGAGGACATCTTCAAATCTCCCTGAATTTATGCTATATGCGGGTATTTTGATGATTGTCACCGGTGGAATATGGTCTGGTTTTCAAAAGAATTTGGCTCGGATGTTTGGATATGCTGTCATTGTTGAAAATGGGTTTGCTATACTGGCATTGGGTCTAATGACCTTACGTGGCAATGAGCTTTTTGCTAATCTTCTTCTGGTCAGGATGATGTCATTTGGATTATGGGCTCTTGCATTGACAATGATCAAAAGGTCAATTGGTTCTCTGGCGCTGAGCGATATTCAAGGATTAGCCCGACAGAAACCAATTGTCGCAGTATCGTTACTTGTTGCTCAGTTTTCAATCGGTGGTTTACCCTTATTGGCAGGATTTCCTCTCCGGGTTGCCCTCATTGAAGAGTTATCCATCCAATCTACCACCCTTGCATGGCTGATCATTATTGGTATGGCAGGAATTTGGGGGGGAGGATTATATAGCCTTTATGTAATGCTTCAAAAATCCGAAAAGCCACAAAGATCAATCCGCTTTCATCGATTTTTGCCAGTGCTAATGACACTTGGCATTGCATTTCTAGCGTTCCTGGGATTATTTCCTCAGGTATTCTCACCAGTTTTATCTTCGATGCTCAATTCTTTTCCCCGGTTACTAATTATTCCGTAAGAAAAATCCTGAATGGTATAATGACACAACAAAACCTCCGAATGGAGCTCATATATGGAAATTGAACAGGTAGTTAAGCGGCTGGAATGGCTTGATGAAGAGCGAAGAAAAGACAAGACTTCGATTGCAACCCTAGAAGATAAATTGCAGCGGATGGAAGGAAACCTCCGCTCTGCTCAAAAAGAGATAAAAGATCTTCACAAAGACTTAGCGCAGATGAATACAATTCAGGGGCGCCTGGATCAATTTGACACGTCTTTAAGCACATTACGTGTTGAACTTGGCAGAACTGGTGAATCATTCCAACGAATTCGTACTGAAATCGAAGTCGATCAGGATAGTAAACGTCGAAATGAAATTGACTCAATTAATAAGGCTGTTATCGAACTTCGAAAAGGCAATGAAAGCCTTGTTGATTTTAAGAAGAACTTGAAAAAGCTGGAAGATGAGCATAAGAAAATTGCAGATGTTACATCAGAAATTGACGAAAAGGTCGTTCAATCCAGGGTTATCTATGAGGAATTTCAGCGGGCGCAAAAATTAAATGATGAATCCCGTAAAGTAGATAACAAGCGGATGACTGACATGCAGGGAGAAATCTCTGCTTTCAGAAAACGGATGGATGAGCAGCGCAGCCGGGTTGACCTCCTGATTGAAAATATCAAGAAGGTGGAAAATCGGCTTACCGACCTTATCCAGTCAGAGACTGATCGGCGGCAAGCTCAGGTGGCATTTATCGAAAGACAGAATCAGGCTCAAGTTGAACGCGACAGAACCTGGAAGGATATGCAAACACGTTTTACGACAGTAGAAAATGTTGCCGGTTCGATTGAGACACAGGTTCAAGGTTTAGAAGAGATGTTAAGGTCTGTGAAGAAATCGAAGGACCAATTGGATGATGCCACACAAAGAATTGAACGGCGGGTGAATGAGATCACCGAGATGCATCGTCTTAACGAAGATCATTTCCGCCAGGAATGGACTGCTTTTAAAGCGGATGAACAGAAACGCTGGACTAACTACAATTTAGTGGCTGAAGAGCAACTGAAAGACTCTCAACGGCAGTACGACAAACATGATCTGAGATTAGTCCAACTGGAAGATATATCTCAGCAGCTCAACGATCAATTCAGTGAGTTTTCAGAAGAAACCCAAAAAAGACTGCGCTCACTTCTCGATCTGTCACATACCTGGGTATCTTCATATGAACGCTTATTTGGCAAACCTACTGATACGGACTAGTCTATGTATGTTATTGGCACAGCCGGACATGTAGATCATGGAAAATCAGCTCTGGTTGCAGCCTTAACTGGTACACATCCCGATCGTTTGGCTGAGGAAAAAGCCCGGGAGATGACGATTGATCTGGGCTTTGCCTGGTTTACACTGCCTGATGGTACTCCAGTGGGTGTGGTTGATGTTCCAGGTCATCGTGACTTTATTGAGAACATGCTGGCAGGTGTCGGGGGAATTGACGCTGCAATACTCGTAATTGCTGCGGATGAAGGTGTGATGCCCCAAACACGGGAACACCTGGCGATCCTTGATTTACTGCAAATCCCAACAGGTATTGTGGCATTGACGAAATGTGACCTGATAGAGGATGCTGAATGGCTTGAATTGGTTAAAGAAGATATCCATAATGCCATAAAAAATACGGTTTTATCAGGGGCTGAAATTGTGCAAGTATCAGCAAAAACCAGAGTTGGTTTAGATCAGCTATTAGATTCAATACAATCCCTCCTTCAGGACAAACCCAGAAGAATAAATTCTCATAGACCCAGATTATCAGTGGACAGAGTATTTTCAATGACTGGATTTGGGACTGTGGTTACCGGAACATTATTGGATGGTTCATTCCATGTTGGCGATGAGATCGCCATATTGCCATCTAACAGGAAAGCAAGGGTGCGTGGTTTGCAAACCCACAAAAATAAGGAGGAGTTTGCGGATCCGGGACAGCGGACTGCAGTGAATCTGACAGGTATCGACCTGGAAGATGTTACTCGTGGAGACCTGATTACCTTTCCGGGAACTTACATGCCTGCTCGTAGATTTGATGCAGAAATTCGCCTGCTGGATGACATTGCCCTTCCCCTGGAACACCACGCTGAGGTAAAGTTTTTTATTGGAGCGAAAGAGACAATTGGCAGGATCAGACTAATTGATCAGGAAATCTTAACACCTGGCAATTCCGGCCTAGTTCAGTTGGAACTGCGTGATGAAGTTGTTGTTTATCCGGGTGACCGATTTATTATTCGTAGACCATCCCCTGCAGAAACCATCGGTGGCGGGTTTGTTATCCATTCACCTGCTGTCAAACGTTACAAGCGATTTGATCCTGCAACAGTATTATGGTTGAATAAACAAAAAGAAGGGGATCCTCTGCAGAGGGTTTTTCATGCCATCCAATCCCAGGCTCCCATCCTGTTATCGGAATTGGCAAAAAACCAAAACACAAGTATTCCGCAATTGCAGGAAATGCTATCAAAAGTGGTAACTTCAGGCGAGTATAAATATGTTCAGACGGGAAATACATCTGAAACCATTTATGTCTTATCCGAGAAGTATCGTCAAGATATCCAACAAAAGGCACTGGGAATTATCGACCAGTATCATCGAGAGAATCCCTTAAAACCGGGTGTACCACGAGAAGAATTAAAGAGCAGGCTAAACCTGCCGGCGAAGCTGTTTGCAGTGGAATTAAAAGAATGGGCAAATAGTGGAGATGTTCAGGAAGAATCAAATATCCTTCGAAGATCAGATTTCCGTATCACATTTTCTCCAATTCAACAGGAACAAATCCAGAGAATCCTTACACAAATGCATACTGATCCGTATTCACCTCCATCTATCAAGGAAATCACATCTGAGATTGGTGAGGTGCTTTATCAGGCGATGTTGTATACCAACCAATTAAAGCAAGTCTCTGGTGAAGTTGTTTTTTCCACAGATGTCTACGAGCAAATGGTGAATGAGACTATCCGAATGTTGCAGAACCACGGGGAATTATCCCTCGCTCAGTGGCGGGATCAATTCAAGACAAGCCGAAAATACGCTCAGGCTTTTCTTGAATATCTGGACCAGCTTGGAATTACATTGAGGGTGGGGGACTTAAGAAAATTGAAGAAATCTGCTAATTAAAAGTTCTCGGTAGCAGCTCTCAACAATACATCCAATTCTAATGGAATGCCTTTGGATGGATTCGTGGTTAACTGAATAGCATCTTGCGAACAATGAGATACACACACTCCACAGCCCATACAGGCTTGCATATTGATGGTCGCAGTAATTTCAGGAATGGAAACCGCACCAAACTGACACAAATCTACACACGCTGAGCAGCCAATACAAAGCCCCTCATCCACCACAGCCAGGTAACCTGAGGAGGCAAGCATGGGCGTTCCGTGTTGGTGTGCTTGCATGGCGCCGCAGCAACAGGAACAGCAGTTGCAGATGGCGTAGAACCTTCCCAGCATTGCATCCTTGAAAAACGCATGATGTACATGACCGCGTTCTTCTTCAGCTTCCAAAATCTGTAAAGCTTCACCCTGTGATATTTGCCGTGCCCGTTTAGGATGATTTTCGAGGATCATCCCAACGAAGGGTTCCCCGACAATGATACAAACATCCATAGGCAGGCACGGGTTTTCCCGGGAGGCTCGACAGGGGCAGTCAATAACTCCAATGTGGGTGGGCTCAAGAAGGATCAGATCACGGGCCTTTTGATAAGGGATCACATGCTCAAGGTTTTCCAGACGGATATCTTGCTGAACGGATACCAATTGTTTAGCAGCAGAAATGGGCATGACTTTCCCATGGTAGGTGTCAGCAAATTGAATGGAATTGTTTGAAGGAGATCCCTTTTTCCACAATTTCATGATTGGATTCAGCATACGTGAGACGATTGAAAAGATTGTCTGGAATATCTTCGATAATGGATGGTTGCCTGTGCCGATTCCGATATATTGATAAGTGAATTTTGAGTACCCTAAGCCATGGATTAAATCGATTAGCGAATATCCCTTGATCTTTCGACCTTCTGCTATGAATTTTCTGGTTGGATCCGTGTTTTGTCTCATGTTCATCCTGTCTAGCCGGGCTGCATCTCGTCCAAAAAGTATAACACTTGAAATATCAAAAAGAATTCGTTTTTAGAAAAATGGGAATGATTTGCGTGATTGCAGATGGTTAATTGAGGTGGGCAATAATGGTCTTCAGTAAATCTGACATGCGGTTTATCATTTCTAATTCAATCGTCTCAGGAGTATCTGTTTCACTATGATAGGTTGGTGGCAATCCTCCGTTGTGTGTTGCTTCAAGGCTGATTGCCCGGTAACCGGCTTGAACGAAGGGAATAAAATCTCCACCTCTATATTTATAATCAACCAAAACCAGATCAGGGATCAGGTTTTTTACAATATTAAGCAACCGAGAATCAGTATAGAGGGGTTTCAATCTTCCGCTGCGGATGACAGCACCAATCCTGGAGCCTTTTCCGATCATGTCAAGATTAATAATTATCGATTGTTTAACGGTAGTCTTGTTGCTTCGCACAAAAGCCTTTGCACCATATAAGCCTGCTTCTTCCGCGCCGCTAAACAGGAATCCTACCTTCACCTTTTGTTGATCATCGACTGCCATCCATTCTTCAGCCAGGGCAGAACAGAGAGCTGCCCCCGATGCATTATCATTGGCGCCAGGGGATACTGCCCATTGGCTGCCTATCTGTTGCCAGATATCCAACCAAATAAGGGTAAAACCTGATAACACAATTACTGGAATAGTAACCGGTTGAATCAACTTGGCAACTGAATGGATAGATAGATACAATAAACCGATTATCGCAACCAGCCATGAATAGACTTCCAAAATCACCATGTAATTATTAAGGATCACCTGAAAAATATTAGATTTTTGCGGGATGACTCTACCGCTATCGATATGGGCACAAAACAGCACATCTACTTCTTCAAGGGTTGTATCCTGAGGTATTGCAATCAGGTTTTGGGAGGATGCTTTTTTGGGGAATCGATCTACCAACCAGGTATGAATTTCTGGCAAGCCTGCAATAAAGAAGGGGAGAAGAATAAGAGAAGCTTTCCACCCACCCGGGAGTAAAATCACGAGAAGGATGAATACTGCTGGTAGGGTGAGATACGGAAAGAATTTTGGAATGGCTGGGAATGTGAATTCCTGAAAAGCAGTCTGATAACCAGCCTTAGTTAATTCTACTGCCACATAATCCTGAGCTGCTTTTTCTTGCTGACTGCCTGATGGTCGAGGCCCTATGTGCCCGCTTATGTACTTGATATGCTTCAAAGCTCTTTCTGCGGTTGGATTCTCCTCATTCATGTGATTTGCTCACAATAATAAATCTATCAAGGTCGTATCGAAATAGAATGTCATCCACCTGGAAGGATTTTTCGATTGGGATATTCGCACCTGAAAGTAAGTCCTTCTCGTGATGGTGTTCATCCAACCCCTGATTTACAACGATCAAACGACCTCCCTGGCTAATGCTTGACCATACATCTTTCCGCAACTTTTCCGGCTGAAATTCATTGTCTGGCAATCCCCATACCCTGTGATCTTTTATAAACACAAAGGGGAAGAACATAAAGATCAGGTCATAGTCTCCTGCTTGGGCAGAAAAGGCTTCAGGATGGTAATAAGTGTTTTCGAGGTCGCCTATGTAACCGAGTGCGCGATCATAACGCGAGTATAGATCTGAATATACCCGCCAGGGATCCGCTTCATAACCATCAAGAATAACATTGCGTGGCGTATCTGTCTGATGCCACTTGAGGAAATTTACTAATGAATGAACATAAAACCAGTGAGAAGGACCAATATCGGCTGCGTGCAGGTCTTCAGGCAGGGAATATCCCGGTAAATCTGAAAAGGCAGCTTGAAGCATGTGCAGGTAAAATAGGTTCTCCTGATAATTCCCGCTGTTCGTTATTTCTTTCAATTTTTCCAGATGGTAATCTGAAGCCAATTTCTTCTCCATCTGTACCGCAATCACCCGTGAGTCCGCATCCAGATGTTGAAAAAGTGGTTTTTGAGGATAAATGGGTGGCTGAAAACCGGATCTATGCCAACGGAATTTCCCGCGGAGGTAATAATCAATCCGGTTTCGTAAATTTCGCATCCCGCAACCTCAATTTGTTTATCAGGCTTACATTTTAGGCAATTCAATTTTTTGCTGGTTTTGGTATTTCCCTTTTTTGTCTGCATATGAAATTTCACAAGGTTCATCTGCTTCCAGGAAAAGGACCTGTGCTATACCTTCATTGGCATAAATCTTTGCGGGAAGAGGAGTGGTGTTTGAAATTTCCAGGGTGACATATCCTTCCCATTCTGGTTCAAATGGAGTGACATTTACGATTATTCCGCAACGGGCATACGTGCTCTTTCCAAGACAAATTGTCAGGACTCCCCGCGGAATGCGGAAGTATTCTACTGTGCGTGCCAGGGCAAAGGAATTGGGTGGAATAATACACACTTCGCCCTTGTAATCCACCATTGAGCGAACATCAAAATTCTTTGGGTCAACAATGGCAGAGTTTACATTTGTAAATATCTTAAATTCATCAGTGACACGAACATCGTAACCATAAGATGATACACCATATGAGATAACACCGTGCTTGTAATTACTGTCTGCAAAAGGATCGATCATGCCGTGTTCCATTGCCATTTTTCGGATCCAGTGATCAGGTTTAAGGCCCATAGTTATTCTCCTGTGTTGGATGGATAGATGATGTGCGTTAGCTGACTGGCTTTTACTTCTACTTCAATTGATAGGGGGATTCCGCGCTCAGAAAAAGTAACCTCATACTTACCTTCTGGTAAATTCCCTACCGCAAAAAACTCATTATATTCAGGATCGCGCTGCAGGTTTACATCAGCATAGGTTTCTATATAAAAGACCAAAGGTTTTTGCTTCTCATCCAGAAATTTGATCTTAACTGATGGATATGGATTTTCAGAATATGAATCGGCAATTCCGGAAGCCGCGATGGCACCCATGCCTTCAGCCAGGTTCAGCCACAATTCAGGATTTACAGAGTTTTTGTATTGCATTCCACCCTGGCGGACTTCAAAATGTAAATGGGATCCGATAGCGTATCCAGTCGAGCCGACTTTCCCAACTACATCCCCGACTTTAATCTGGTTGCCAGTTTCAATAAGGATCTCATCCAAATGACCATATAGCGTATAGATGGGCTCATCTAATTGCGGGAATTGATGTTCGATAATTACCAGGTTTCCATAAAATCCCCAATCATCACCATACATCTCAGTTTTATCGTTTCCTGCAACTACCACAATTCCATCAGCCGCGGCCAAGACAGGTGTTCCCCGAGGATTATTAAATTCCACACCATGGTGGACATCTCGGGTGCCTTCCTGGGTAGTTCCAAACCGGTAGGTGTGTTCAATATTTTGCTCTCCACCAACGGGTATTGGACGCATTAACCAAAAATGACCAGCTGAGTTGCACCAGTTTAATGAGCAAACAGCAGGTTCAACCGTAGGGGCAATCTGTGTCGCTCTGGATGGCATTAATACTGTCAGCCCGGAAGGTGGTAGAGCAGTATTTTCAATATCGACCTCACTTTTGGGTTGTGGTGTTGGTGCTGATGCAATGCTCTCATTGTCCGGTGTTCCCAGTGGGGGCACTTTGACAATTGGATTACAGCTTATTGTGGTCAGGACTAAGAAAAAAGCTCCAAGTAAAAGGTAGGCTCTCTGCCAGAAGAGAAAACTCAAGCCAGTCCTCCTCGTTCACGCATAATCTGCTGCAGAGAGTGTTCCATAATGGTAACCTGATTACCTAACATATATAATTCTGAAAGCATCGATTCAGAAACCTTACCTTGAAAATCCTTCAGGTTGATCTTCACATTCCAGGCGGCGCCTTTGAAACCTGCCTGGGCTAATCCAAAGCCAGAGGCCGCATCACTAATTGCGTTCAAATTGCCAGTATCTGCGAGTTCAAGCGCTAACTGCATGACTTGCAGGCTGAGTTTACATACCTGCATTGGTACTTCTGCGGTAAGCAAAGTTGCTGCGTTAATTGCCTCGGTTCGTATTAATTCTTCTTCTGGTTTGTCTTTTGGCAACCGTACAGCCTCGAGGTAAGTGTTGAATGCGTGTGAGTCTTTTTCGACACAACTCAGTAATTCTTGATGGATAGGTTCGGCAATTTCAAGGATCTTCCACATGCGTGGTTCAACATCCAGATATTTCTTCTTTCCAATCGTAAGCCTGCTAACCATGCAAACCAATGCGGCACCCATCGCCGAACTGTATGCTGAAGCTGATCCACCGCCCGGAGTAGGGGTTCCCGCAGCCAGATCATCGGTGAAGTCAGAATTGGCTGCTACCGGAGGAGTCTCGCGAAGCGCATCATACATGCGTGTTTCCAGCACCTGGTCTGCTTTGAAAGCATCCAATTGCAGGTACCAGATGGCAGCATCGGTTAACGCTTTTTGGGGGATTAGCCCGACCAGTTCTGAGTGGTGTACCCCAACTCCATATCTTCGCGCTTCCCTTCTGATGCTCTCTACCACCCTTGCCATGGGTGTTTGATGAAAATTCGTCATATTCATGGATACCTGGGCACGTCCTTCGACGAGTACACCCATGGCTTTAATGTACCGCCATCCGCCGGATGATTGACGTATGCTTTTGGCTATTTTCTGGGCAATCGAAACGTCATCTGTGGTGAGGTATACATTGAATGCAATCAAAGGTTGGCGTGCCCCGATGACTGTTGCCCCGGCTTTGCCCAGTACGCTCGGTCCAAAATCAGGTTTGCGTTCTGGCGAGGTACGTATCTCCTGTTTTAATCCTTCATATTGACCTCGCCGTACATTTTCCAGATTGTGCCGATCTGGATTGGTTGCTGCTTCTTCATAAAGGTAAACTGGAATATCCAGCGTGTCTGCAACCCTTTTCCCTAACCTTCTGGCCATCTCAACACATTCCACCATTGAAAAATCTGAAAGCGGAACAAAAGGAACAACATCTGTTGCTCCGATGCGGGGATGCTCTCCGGTATGCTGGTCAAGATCGATCAGGGTGGCAGCTTTCACGATCGATTGGTAGGCTGCTTCTTCGACTGCAGAAGGAGGACCGACAAAAGTAACGACAGTCCGGTTGTGATCAATATCTGAATGGCGGTCTAATACATGGATACCGGGAACAGCGGATAAAGCTTCGATAATTTCGTTCACCACCTCAGGACGACGGGCTTCAGAATAATTTGGAATGCATTCAACCAGGGGTTGGGCCATAATTCTCCTCACTGGGGTAAGATATGGCAATTATCATTTTTTGCCATAGCAATGTCAAGTTATAATCATATCAGGAGTCGGGCTTTTTCGTGGAAGGAGGGTGTATGTGCGGACGTTTTACCCTTATACTGGACCCCGGTGACCTGCAGGAAGAGCTGGATTTGGGTGGCATTCCTGAAGAGTATAAGCCGCGTTATAACATTGCTCCCACTCAAGATGTTGCGGTGGTGAGGGATAACAAAGCGAAGCAGGTGGAGCTTTTCAAGTGGGGGTTAATCCCTTCATGGGCGAAGGATACTACTATTGGTACACGCTTGATAAATGCCCGCTCCGAAACCATTCAGGAGAAACCATCATTTAAGAGTCCGTTTGCCAGAAGGCGAAATTTGATTCTCACCAGTGGATTCTATGAATGGCGGATGCAGGGGGGTTCAAAAATGCCAGTCTTCATACACCTGAATGCACAGAAGGTTTTTGCTTTTGCCGCCTTGTGGGAAGAGTGGCTTTCTCCAGATGGTAATCGGATATTATCAACCACCATCATCACCAGCCCCGCGAATGATCTGATCGGAGAATTTCACGATCGTATGCCGGTGATTCTTGATAAGAAATCTATGTGGAAATGGATTGACCCGAATAGGTCTCTGCATGAAGCTCAACAATTATTAGCCCCTTATCCTGCTGATCGGATGTCTTTATACACCGTATCAGCGGAAGTAAACAGTCCCAAAAGCGATCATCCGGGATTGATAAAACCAATTCCCCAATTATTCTAGTTTCTCTTGACGGTTATTATACCGTTCGGTATAATAACCAAATGGATAACAAGACAGTCATAATTTCCGTTGCCACCGAAGCTTTCTCCCGAAAAGGGTACGATGGAGTGGGTATACAGGAGATAGTGGATCTGGCTGGGATCACAAAACCCACCCTCTATCATTACTTTGGCAGTAAGTATGGCTTA
>CAZRKL010000021.1:0-5526 GCA_964600595.1 uncultured Leptolinea sp. | reverse complement strand
TCATAACCTTCTCTCACCGCGGGGGAGTTGATTATGATGGACACATCTCACTTTGGATATAACAACGAGCTAATCTTATTCTGTAGTGGGGATAGTTTCCAATTGTATCCACCGTAAGCTTACACAGTAGTGATTATGTTGAGGAATAACATCATGATTTCATGGCTTGATAATGCTTTTTTCTATCATCTTTACCCGCTGGGCTGCTTAAACGCTCCCCTGGAAAACAACAAAAACGAACCTATTAAACATCGTTTGCCTGCCCTTCATGGTTGGCTGGATCATATTCAAAGCCTGGGATGCAATTCTATTTATCTTGGTCCGGTGTTTGAATCATCATCGCATGGCTACGATACTATTGATTACACCAGTATAGACCGCAGATTAGGCGATAATGCAGATATGAAAGCCTTTAGTGACGATCTGCATCAGCGTGGCATGCGATTGATATTAGATGCGGTGCTTAACCATACGGGCAGAGATTTTCCTCAGTTCCAGGATGTATTATCCAACCGGGAACAATCCGATTACAAAGGATGGATCCATGGATTAGATTTCACTAAATCCAGCCCCAAAGGAGATCCGTTTACCTATAGCAGCTGGGCGGGACATTATTCATTGGTTAAGTTAAATCTCCAGAATCAAGAGGTTCGTGAACACCTGTTCTCTGCAATCAAATATTGGATTGATGAGTGGCAGATTGATGGACTGCGTCTGGATGCAGCCGATTGCCTTGATCTGGATTTTCTACGTGAGTTGCGACTGAGGTGCGATAACTGGAAAGAAGATTTCTGGCTTATGGGTGAAATTACCCACAGCGATTATCGTACTTGGGCGAACGATAATACGCTGCACTCAGTGACCAATTACGAAGCTTATAAGGGATTGTATTCAAGCCTGGCGGATAAAAATTATTTTGAAATTGCTTATGCGCTCAATCGCCAATCGGGAGCGGATGGCATCTACCGTCATCTTACCTTGTATAACTTCGCCGATAATCATGATGTAAACAGGGTTGCCAGCTCTCTGCCAGATCAGCGAATGTTATACCCGCTCCACCTTCTGCTCTTTACCATGCCGGGAGTACCGTCCATATATTATGGAAGCGAGTGGGGCACTACCGGGAAAAAAACCTCGCATTCAGATGTTGCACTTCGTCCTGCTTTTGAATTATCCAAAGTGAACCACAATATACAGCAGCCTGATCTACCCGGTGTGATCCGTCGCCTTGCTGAAATCCGATCGCGAATGGTCTCGCTCCGCAAAGGAACATACCAACAGGTAACGGTTTCTCACCAGCAATTTGCATTTCTACGGGAGGCAGAGGGAGATAAATCTCTAATACTGCTCAATGCTCAGGATACTCCTGCGGTTATTAAGATTCCTGTAAAATTGGAACTTTCTGGATTGTGGCTGGATGAGCTTAATGATGGAGTTCATGTCCGCTTGGATGATGATCATTCCACAATCGAGGTGCCTGCTTTCTGGGGCAGAATACTCAGGCAGGAGAATGGTATATAAGGAGAAAATTCATCAAGGTAATTCCTTGACCTTGTGCAGGGTGCATGGTAGAATTTTGTCCGTTGCCCCCATGGTCTAGTGGTTAGGACACAGCCCTTTCAAGGCTATAACCGGAGTTCGAGTCTCCGTGGGGGCACAAACGAATGACCGGTTGAAAGACGGTCATTTTTTATTTCCCTGGGAGGCAAAATTGTCATTCTGGCTTTACCTCATATATACACTCCTCAACCTAATCCTTCTTATATGGGGAATAACCCTCTCTTTCAAGACAAAAAGGTTAAGTGTTGTAATTCTTGCAGCGGTTTTATTTGGTTTGATGTATGATAACCTGATCCTTACGCTGGGTAACTTTGTTAGTAATCAACAGCTTCTTTATGGGCTTAGCCTACCACGATTTATCCTGCATCAGTTGATCCTCCCATGGATCATTCTGGCGGTATTCAATGAGATTCGTTTGCTCGGGCATGGATGGGCGCAGACAGGAAGAGCCAGGATTGGTGCAGTAATCCTGAGTGTGATAATAATGGTGCTCGGCATTTTGACCCGCCTGATACCCATGCATCTGGAGCTGACAAAAGTGGATGGCGTCACCCGGTTTGTGGATGTCGCGGCAAAGGGTCCTCCGATTGTCAGCATTGTGTCTATCGGATTTGCGACAATCATGGGCATAACGTTGTGGCGCAGAAATCATTTTCCCTGGTTGTTTCTTGCCGGGTTACTGGTGTTTATTGGTGAAGGAATCCCCGTGGAATGGGTTAGGCGAACCATTGGATCTGGCGCGGAAGTACTTTTTATGGCAACCATGCTTTATCTGGAGCAGGTTGTTATTGGAAGAAACAAGAAATAATATAAATTCAAAATTAATGAAATGCGGGAGGAATTGAACCTCCCGCATTTATCCACACTAATAACATTATTCCGATTCGTTAATGAGATTATTATGATGGAGCAATAGTCTTATTTAAGATCAAACCTATCAAGGTTCATTACCTTATCCCAGGCTTTAATGAAGTCATGCACGAATTTCTCTTTTGCGTCATCGCAGGCATATACTTCTGCCAGCGCGCGTAATTGTGAATTCGCACCGAAGACCAAATCTACTCTTGAGCCAGTCCACTTAAGATCACCGGTTATGCGATCTCGCCCTTCATACACATCCGCATCCATAGCGGTTGCTTTCCAGACAGTTCGCATATCGAGCAGATTTACGAAAAAGTCGTTAGATAACACCTCTGGTTGTTTGGTGAAAACGCCAAGCTGGCTCTTTCCGTAATTGGCATTCAACACACGCAAACCACCGAGGAGTACCGTCATCTCGGGTGCGGTCAGGGTTAATAACTGCGCTTTATCAATCAGCATCTCTTCTGTCGACACAGAGAATTTTGATTTTTGATAGTTTCTGAAGCCATCAGCTTTTGGCTCAAGGACATCAAAGGTTCTTACGTCTGTTTGTTCCTGAGAAGCGTCCATACGCCCCGGTGAGAAGGGGACGGTAACATTAAAACCCGCATTCCTGGCAGCCTGTTCCACACCTGCGCAACCCGCTAGAACAATCAGATCTGCCAATGATACTTTTTTTCCGTCTGTATGTTCCTGGTTGAATTGAGATTGGATTTTCTCGAGAGTGGTAAGTACCTTTGAAAGGAGCTGAGGTTGGTTAACCTCCCAATCTTTTTGTGGATCCAGGCGAATACGAGCGCCATTCGCGCCACCACGCTTATCTGAGCCGCGGAAGGTGGACGCCGATGCCCACGCAAAGTAAACCAATTCTGATATTGGGAGACCTGCAGTAAGTATCTTACTTTTAAGGGAGGTGATATCTTGTGAATCGATCAATTTATGATCCACTTCAGGGATGGGGTCCTGCCAGATGAGTTCTTCGGCTGGTACTTCCGGTCCTAAATAGCGCGACTTTGGACCCATATCCCGATGGGTCAGCTTGAACCAGGCTCGTGAAAATGCATCTGCAAATGCCTGCGGATCATTATAAAATTTTCTTGCGATTGGCTCATAAATTGGGTCAAACCGAAGCGATAGATCTGCTGTCGTCATCATGGGGGCATGTTTTTTGGTTGGGTCGTGTGCGTCTGGTATCATATGTTCAGGTTTGACATCTTTTGCTACCCATTGATGCGCGCCTGCGGGGCTTTTAACCAGTTCCCATTCATAGGTGAACAACATCTCCAGATAACCACTATCCCATTTTGTAGGATGGGGCTTCCAGGCCCCTTCAATGCCGCTGCTTGTAGTGTGAACACCTTTACCGGTACCAAAACGGTTCTTCCATCCTAAGCCTTGATCCTCAAGCGGTGCTGACTCTGGCTCAGGACCAACCATGGTCGGATCACCTGCACCGTGAGCTTTACCAAAAGTGTGCCCCCCGGCAACAAGAGCAACAGTTTCCTCATCATTCATTGCCATGCGGGCAAAGGTCTCTCGTACATCACGTCCTGATGCAACCGGGTCTGGAATGCCATTTGGTCCTTCAGGATTCACATATATCAATCCCATTTGTACAGCGGCAAGAGGGTTCTCGAGGTCGCGATCGCCTGAGTACCGATTATCTCCCAGCCATTTGTCTTCAGACCCCCAGTATATGTCTTTTTCAGGTTCCCAAATGTCTTCCCGACCACCCGCGAATCCAAAAGTTTTAAATCCCATGGACTCGAGGGCAACATTACCGGCAAGGATAAGTAAATCTGACCAGGAAATTTTGTTTCCATATTTCTTCTTAATCGGCCAGAGTAGGCGCCTTGCTTTGTCCAGGTTAACATTATCTGGCCAGCTATTTAATGGGGCAAATCGCTGGCTGCCATTCCCGCCACCACCTCGTCCGTCACCCATCCGATAGGTCCCTGCGCTATGCCACGACATCCGGATGAATAGACCGCCATAATGACCCCAGTCTGCAGGCCACCAATCCTGAGAATTTGTCATTAATTCGCGTAAATCTTTTTTGACCGCAGCAAGATCCAGTTTCTTGAATTCCTCGCGGTAGTTAAAACCATCTCCCATAGGATTGGACTTGGTGGAGTGTTGATGCAAGATGTCAAGATTCAGTTGATTTGGCCACCAATCTTTGTTGGTTGTGCCCCGGGCGCTATTATGTTTTCTATCTTCGCTCATTTTGTGTTCTCCTTTCAAACTATATGATTTCAGATCTTTTTCGTTAATTATTATTGCTATCCACAAGATCGCTTGTGGTTGTTTCTAATTTACACAAGGGGCATATCCCATACATAGTAATTTGCGGGCGGAGTACTTTAAAACCGGTCTCCAACTCTAGAGAACGGATTGATTCCTGAGTAAGCGATACTTCAGCATCAATAATTTGATTGCAATGGATACAAATTAGGTGAGGATGTGGTTCGGGACGATTACCATCATAGTGGCTGTCACCGTGCAAATCGATCTCAAACACCTCATTCATTTCTTTTAACAACGCGAGGGTTTTATAAACAGTTGCATGGCTCATTGTTGGAAACGATTTCTGAATTTTGTTAAATAATTGTCCAGCGCTTGGATGACCTTCGCTTCCGGCAATCATGCGAACCAACTCGACCCTTTGCGGTGTGAGCCGATAGTTACGCTTTTTCAGTGCGTTAATAAGTTGAGCAAAGCGATCGTCTTTGTTATTCATATCATCCAATTTATAATTTATCTTTATAGATAATTATTATCTATAATGTAACAACAACCCATCGAGGTACAAAAGTATTGTATAGTGTTTGGAGGAACTTGTTACATAAATACTATAGTTCGTAATGAGGGGAGTACTAGATTGAAATTTGGAACTTCGATCCCTATCAACCTGAGCAAAAAACATAATCCTCTGGGCAGATAGATCCCTTTTTTATTTTACATTTATCCAATTACAAAATAAGGCTGTGGGCATCCACAGCCTTATTTTGTAAATTACTAAAAATGATGGTTAGTAAAGCAGCGTTTCAACATTCAATAAATTCTTACTCAATAGGCTTAAATCGGCTTTCGCAGTTTCAATAT
>CAZRKL010000020.1:0-26597 GCA_964600595.1 uncultured Leptolinea sp. | reverse complement strand
CACGCCTTGCGGCACATGATCCTAAGTCATGCCTGTCTGCCAATTCCAGCATTTCCCCAGCGACAGGCAATTATAAGCGCAAGGAACAGGCAAGTCAATAAGCACCATTTACAATATAATACATGCTAATTATTAGATTTTCATCAAAAAAGGAGTCCTCCATTGTCACGTATCATTGCAGTTGAAGGGACCGGAACCGAAAGAAATCGTCTCGTAAAGAGCATCGTGGTCGCTTTACGAGAATTAATGAAACAAAAACAGGTAGATGCGCATAGTTATGATTTAGCTGCATATCTGGTTCTGGCGTTGAGAACTGTATCCAATAATATTGAAAAGACTGTATCTGCCTGGGAAAAAAAAGATTACTGGATCAAGGCGGACAGGTTTCGAATGCAGTGGGTATGGGTTAATTCATCGGCAGAAAAAATTGAGAAAGCATTATTCAGTGAAGACTGGGCTGCAATAGCGATTCAAGCAGTCATCATAGCGCAGAAACTGAATTCCACGAAAGTCTCTGAAAACCACAGGCTGGGCGAACCCTGGATAGGCGCCTGGAATCAACTTAAAAAGAACCACACTTAATTTGCAGGATAGACTTAATGGAGCAGGTGGTTATACCCCTTACAATTAACACGAATATTCTTTTATAGAAATTAGTTGACACAGAAATATTTAGTCATGAAAATATAGATGCATTGAGGGCAGGGGTTTTTGAGATAATACAATTTAATGGTTTCGATAAGTATCATTATCGCAAACTATATTATAATAAATATATGAGCATAACCATTCAAGAATCTGTCAATAAATACCTGCAATCCGTTAAATCATCTCGTAGCGAAAATACCTTCAAAACATATGATAACGCTATGCAAGCCTTCCTCCTTTTGTTGGAAGATAAGAATATTGCTCCGGTAAAAACAGATATTACAGAGCTCAGAGAAGAGAGCGTTGATTGGATGATCCAATCTTTACGGTATTACGCAGCTTCAACTGAACGGTTGTATCTGACCGCCGTGATGGGTTATTTTGAATATCTCGCAGCAGAAAACTTAATCCCCATAAATTTGCCAAGGGTAAGGCTGTTTATCAAGCAAAGAGCCAGAAAACCCGGTACCAGGTTGCCGCAATTTCCCAGAGATGCAATTACGAAGATATTGGATTACATGGAAAGGCTGCCAGCTTCAATGCCCGCAGATTTGGAAATTTCCGAGAAGTTGCAGCAATACCGAGACAGGGCTTTTATTCTTACCCTGGCTGAAACCGGCTTGCGCGTTCATGAAGCGTGCAACCTCCGCAGAGGAGATATTGATTGGATCGAAGGTCGCGCGGTGGTGCTTGGAAAAGGAAACCGGGAAGCTGTAGTCCGGTTTTCTCGCCGTTCTCAACACGCCATGGATGAATATCTCAAGCTACGCGCAGCCATTGATGGCAGCTCTGGTAGACCATTGGGGTCATTACCGATTTTCGCCAGACATGATAAGGGTGCTGGCAAGAAAATAAAGACGATTACAACAACGACAGGCAGGAATATTGTTAACCACTGGGTTGCTATAATACTAGGGACAGAAAGTGTTGGCTCAATTACACCGCATTCCTTCAGGCATTATTTTGTCACCCGGGTCCTACAAGGAACCGGAAACCTGAAAATGGCGCAAGAATTAGCCAGGCATAGGAATA
This sequence comes from uncultured Leptolinea sp., assembly GCA_964600595.1. Taxonomy (GTDB): domain Bacteria; phylum Chloroflexota; class Anaerolineae; order Anaerolineales; family Anaerolineaceae; genus DAIOEK01. Next base: position 24,917 of record CAZRKL010000020.1, on the reverse strand, counting down.
TTGCGGTAACCCAACGCTATGCGCATCTTTCCAACGACGAATTAGACAGAGGTTATTGGACTGTTTTTGAGGATCAAAAAAGCGACACAACAGGAGATGATTAGCATGGAATCTTTTCTGGAAGCATTAACTACCCGCAAAGTCTTAATTGCAGATGGCGCTACGGGAACAGAGCTTCAAAAAGCAGGCCTTCCGTCTGGAATGCCACCAGAAAAATGGAATCTCATAAATCCAGATGCAATTGATGCTCTCCACCGCTCTTACCTGGATGCAGGCTCTGATATCATTTTGACCAATACCTTTGGGGGCAGCCCAATAAAACTAGCCATGAATAGTTTGGATAGTGACGCTACGCGCATCAATCAACGAGCAGCCGAAATTGCCAGAAAAGCTGCTGAAAAGTACCATGCATTTGTTTTCGGAGATGTCGGACCATCAGGTAAGTTGCTCGAGCCCATGGGTGATCTCACGATAGATAGCTTGTATCATGCGTATCAAATTCAAATACGCGCACTTACTGAAGGTGGTGTGGACGCTATCCTGATTGAGACGATGAGCGATCTGGAAGAAGCAAAAACCGCTGTTCGTGCCGCAAAATCAGTCACCTCCCTGCCAGTCATAGTCACTTTCAGTTTTGATTCCCATGGCAGAACAATGATGGGATTGAAACCATCAACCGCCGCAACCGAATTATCCCAATTGGAAATTTCTGTAATCGGTGCCAACTGTGGCAGAACCCTTTCTGAAACTTTGTCAGCAATTCAAGAAATTAAAACCGCTTCACCCGGGAAAACATGGATGGCTAAACCGAATGCAGGCTTACCTCATCTGGACTCAGACCACAGCGTTTATGATGTCTCGCCAGAAATCATGGCTGAATTTTCCCAAAGATTTCTCGAAGAAGGTGTGAAAATTTTTGGTGGCTGCTGCGGTAGCGCCCCTGCTCACATAGCTGCGATCTCAAGAGTATTAAAATAGGTCCCCTCCCCTGCTTAGCGGATTGGGAGAAGATTATTAAATGGCTACGCGCATTATTTCAATTTAACGAGAAATTTTACTTATCTTTATATAAACGGTCTATCTGCGATTGCACTTGTTGCTGATATTTTGATATTCCTTCAAGATCTGGTTGAATTTTCCTGACAGCAACCCTGATATCTGATTTTGCAGTTTGTAAATCTTCATATTCCGGCAGTGTATCCATACCCAAACGGATTTTTGCTTCTCCCTCCCCCTTGAGCACTTCCACACCAATTGGTGTATCGAGAGCAATTTGTAAACGCCGCCGGAAACTGGTCAGCACGCCACGGACACTGATCCATTTTCCTTCATATAACTCTTTGCTTGAAACACCTTTTCTCACCAATTCCTCGTATGCTTCCCCCCACAAAACGACTGTGAAGCATTTTGTACGCCAATTCCCCACATTTAAGAAGATATGCGGATGCCCATCCCTGGTTTTCCCTTCAAAAACTTCCTGTACTTTTCCAACAACACGCACAACTTTGCCTAATTTTTGAAGAAGCAGGTAACGTTGCGTGGCATCAATTGCGACTTCTTGTTGGATCGTTTGTGATAGATGAGTATATTCTTCATCTCGAGGTAGTTTATCGACATTTTGCGAGATAAATTGCTCCAATGAAGGGATGAGATCGTATTCGCAAACACAAATTTTCTTGAACAAACCCACCCATTTTCTAAGGGATGTGTAAGTTTCCAGCTCCTGAATAAGTTCTGATTGATAAGGATTGATGAAGTCCTTCTTTCGGAACAATAAACCGTCCCCTGCTGCTTCATACTTCGCCCATAACTGTGGCGTAATTGCGAGCGCGGATAACGCGAGGAAAATAACAATGGATGAGAAGTAATCCAGCTTTTCATCAAAATGGTCCACGACCCGAAGTGGGTGCTGGAAATTACTGTGCCCAATTTCTGCCCCGGGATTCTTTTCTAACGCGGGAATAAATAATCCGTCATAGTCTACAAGGTATAGTTGATCATCTTTTACCATAATATTTTGATGAGACAAGTCCCCATGAGCAATTCTTTTTTCTGCGAGGGTATTCATCAAATAAGCAAATTTATCAGGTAAAGATTTCAACTTTTCGGGATTTGTCAGGTTTTTATAAACATACGCTTCCAGCGTATTCCCATCTATCCACGGCATGACAGTGATAGGATACCACTGCGCCCCTACTTTTACTCCTCTGGTCATGTAATTTATGGGAACAAAAAATGCAATGTTTGCTTTTTCCAGATATGCTGATATCTTCTGATATCGGAATGCCCTTTTAGGGCTGTCTTTATGAAAGCAACGGACAGCGTATGATGTGTCTTCAGTAGATAATTGGTAAGTTAATGCAAAACCACCGGATCTGACCCTTGGAAAACCCCATAAATCCTTTTCAATGTTCCCATTTTTTAAATTTGCCAGTGCAAAGCACCTGCCTGGATGTTGCAGGGCAGCTTGATAGGCATCAAAAGTTGGATAATGTGAGTTATTTTGCTTCATGGTTCCAACAGTTTTAACCAGATGATTGTGGTATCGTCATCCCGAATTTCCTTATGCCGCCTCAAAGAGGATATCCATTGTTGAAAATAGGTAGGTTCGCTTTTCCTTGAAAGCCTATCTTTAAGTATTGGCACAGGGTTTTTCCGTAATTCGATAGTCTGCATAATCCATTTTGCCATGGCGTCCGTTGCTAAAAAGAAATCATCTCCTGCAATCCATGAACCGGTATGTTCCCATTCTTCACGCCAGAGTAGCTTCTTTTTATGGGAAGATAGTAAAGGTGGATGATTATTAAAATCTGTTGATTTCTGAAGTGGCAGGACCTTCACGGGAACATCTTTCCTGAATTGGAACAAACAAGTATCGCCGATGACATTAGCGTGCCAGGTATTCTTCCAGAGAATATTGGCTGAGCCCTGTGGAAAGAAACGTAACCAAAGTAATGTTGCGTAAGCACCTTCAGCGGTTTTCTCTTTGGCAGCCCAGTCCAAATTCTGCATTTGAATATAAGCAGACCAATCGGACCTGGCTTTTGATAAGATTTGATGAATGCCTGCCGTCCCTGAATTATCACAACTGGCGGTAACCAATGATTGGGCGAAATACCTTGAGAAGCTGCTGCGGGTAGCCCCATCAGACATGGAGCATTGAAAAATATCCCCCTGAAAAAATCCATTATCCCCGTTGGCTATATAGAAAGCATCCTCATTCTCCTCTACTTTATTTGAGGATTTTGGAAGTGTAGCCGACAGCCAACGGATCGATAACCTGGAACGCATAAATTTTATGGGATATTTGCTGGGCGGGTACCAATTTCCAACGCCTGAACTATGCCGGCAATATCCGCGTTATATACCATTCCACGCGCACTCGAACTGATTTCCATACCCAACAACTCTGAAGCAGTGCGTGTCATATTCGGAGTTAATGGAGAACACATTTTATACATAACTTTAGAGAAATGATCAGGTAATTCGTTCTCAGATTCCGGGAAGAATATTTTCTCTGAGTAGGGGTTGGAAGATGCGTGAACGGTAAGTAACACCACATTGCCGTCTTCGGTCTGCAGGTTTTTCAACGCTTCTGCTGGAACACGTGCGTCACCATCATTTGATTCTCCATCCGTTAGATTGATAACAGTAGGCGGGTAAGATTCTGGATGTTCCTCTACCCAGACAGAAAGAATCTCATGGGCTTTCCGCAGAGCCTCACACATAGGTGTTTGTCCCCGGGCTTCCGGGTCAATCCAAATTGGGAATTTGATTACTACCTCTTCAGAAACTTCATCCTCCGTTTCAAGAATTCTGATTCGGTCTTCAATCCGGAGCGGATGAGCATATAAGTCATCTACCCACACCAGATCCTCCGATGCCAGATCTCCCTGGAACACATTCTTCACCTCACTGCCATAGCCAATCACACCGATTTGATAATATCTTCTAATTTCCAGATCTTTAGATGCAGAGACGATGAGGCTCTGGAGGACTTTGTTTATCGCTTCTGCAACAAACTCACTTTTCTTGGGATTTTCTGCCAAGCCGGTTATGGGATCACGCATCGAAGTGGAGTGATCAACAAGAAATAAAAAACAAGTTGGGTTTGTTCGACTGATCTCTGCCTGATATGACATTTTTCCTCCTGATTTTTACTGATAATCCTTTATCGTATTTGCCACAGACAATGTAATCATCTCGTGTAAGACTTCCATACTGACCTGATTAAGATGTTTTATGTAGAGGCAGCCTTTGCCTCTTTTATGTTTCCCGAGTCGCGCAAGATGGTCGGAATATTTATCCAATTCATCGCAAATATACAAGGTCAAATTTCCTTTGCGCGGAGAGAAGGCAATTACCGGCATTTCTCCCGAGCGACCACTTTCATATTTATATTTCACTTTTCCAAATCCAATAATGCTGCTGCCCCACATCCTGGGTTGATAGCCAGAAATATCTGACATCAGCTTCAGCAACATGCTCGCATCTGTTTTCTGCTCGTCAGAAGTGATCTGCTCTATAAAACCTATCACGTCCTGATCAGTCTCAACTGTTTTGTTTTCTGCCATATAACACCTTTCTAATTATACAAACCAATCCTAAAAGCTTTAATTCTATTTCCATAAAATAACCGTAAATTAAAAGATACCTTGAAATATTTGGTTTGCAGGCTTGGTGTATAATAATCAAAATCCATGACCAGGAAAAACAATACATGAGCGGGAAAAATATTCTGATCATCGAACCCGATGAAACAGTAATGAATCTGCTTACCAAGAGCATCCTCGGATTTAATCCAAACACTACAATTCAATCAGCGGTTGATCCGGTTTCTGCCATGAGCATCCTTCAACAGAAGAGGATGGATTGTGTTTTCTTTGATGCCGGTCAAATTGTAGATCTTGGAGAAGATGGGTTCAGCCATTTTCGCGGCTCATTTCCACTGGAAACCCAGATAATTATTTCTGGGTATGCAAACAATTTGAAATCTCTACCTGATTCCATCCGTAAAGATTATCAGCTGATTTCAAAACCTTTTGACCAACGACAATTATCTGATGTATATCAACACATGATTGGTCAAATCAATACAGAAATATCCCAACCCGCCAGTCTGTCTGTTGAACAATACAAGTACTGCCAGGAAAGGATTTTATCCTTAAGGCATACCATAGCAGCCAGGTGCATTCTTCTCAGCGACTCAGTTGGCAGAGTGCTGGTATCAGCCGGTGATATATCAAACCTTGAGCCAGAACTGATTACCTCCCTCCTGGGCGGTGGTATCGCCACGTTACAGGAAGCCGGAAGAGGCCTCGGAGATGAACCAATCATCCACCTTTCTTATCGGGAAGGTACAGAAACGGATTTATACGGGTTGAATATTGGCTCCCATTTTCTCCTTGTCATCCTGATTGACAAAAAGGCAGGCTTCAGTAAGATGGGATCCATTTGGTACTATTCCCGTCAGACCGCTTTATCAATAAATGAATTACTGCGAAAACAAAAAGAGGGCAAGCAGGATACTTCTAACCTTGCCCAGATAAGTAATGACGCTATTGAAAACGAGTTGGATAAGTTGTTTAATATGTAACCAGAATAATAATCCCTGGAGAATAGCATGACCAACACAGAAAGTAATGATTCTATACATCTCAGGGGGGGATTATCCATATCAATTCAACAGATGCAAACGATTCAGAAATGTATTGAGCGTCTCGTAGATATGGTTCCTGCTAAGTATGTTTTGGTGGTTGATACATCCGGACAGGTGGTAACCAGCGGAGGCGATAAAGGAATTGTGGATCAGGCTATCTTAGGTTCCCTCATTGCCGCCGATATGGCTGCCAGTCAGGAAATTGCCCGAATAACTGGTGAGTTTCAGGAATATCAGATGATATTACGGGAAGGAAACAAGACAAATATCATCATTTCCGAAGCAGGAAAACATCTTGTCCTGCTGGCATTGTTTTCAAAAGAAACGCCAATTGGATGGTCGAGAGCATTAATTCAAAAGTGCTCCAAGGAAGTTGGTGCATACACCGCACAAAATATTGATTCAACTGTTGATATTCCACCTGATGTGGTTGATGGTAATCTCCCAGAGTTGTTTAATGATGCATTGGATCAAATCTGGAAGGAATGATGTAGATGTTTATTAATTGGCAGCTTCGCCAGATCAATCTGAAAATCGTATATTATGGTCCGGCTTTGAGTGGAAAAACCACCAATCTGGAGCAGATACACGAACGCATCGATCCAAACCGGCGTAGTGATTTGGTATCCCTCAAAACATATGAAGATAGAACTTTATATTTTGACTTTCTTCAATTGGAATTGGGGAAGATAAATGGTCTCACTCCCAAAATTCAGCTTTACACAGTACCCGGACAGGCTTTTTACGAAGCGAGCCGCAGGCTGGTACTTCGCGGCGCCGATGGAGTAGTTTTTGTCGCAGATTCCGGTTCAAATCGAATCAATGATAATGTTGATTCATGGCAAAATATGAAGAAGCACCTAATCTCTCTTGAATTGGATTCAGACAATTTACCGATCGTGGTTCAATTTAATAAACAGGATTTACCCAACGCATTACCTGCACCATTTATGCAGAATATCCTTAATTGCCAAAACTACAAAAACATTATGTCAGTTGCCAATACTGGTCAGGGTGTATTCGAAACATTAAAAGCAATTATTTCAGGTGTTGTTGTAAACATTCAAAAAGAAACGATGTAACTAACAGGGAATGTAGCAATGGAAATCTCAACTTCATTTACATTAAAAGATCTAAATCACCTTATTTGCGATATAAACACTGAAGGAGCATTTGTACATTCCATTCTTTGTGACGAGCAGGGATTACCCATCGTATCTTCATTCTCTGATAACCAGGAATCAGAAGATCAGGCGGCTGTGATCTCAATTGTTCAGAAATTATCAAACAAAATCAGTGATCAGTTTCAATTTTCAAAAACCTGTGAATTTATAATGCATGATGTTGATGGCAAATCACTCGTTATCAAACCATTCAAAGCCGGAGAATCAATGTTGATTCTCTCTGTTCTTGTTCCAAACCGGCATACACCTTACAGGCGTATCACTGGAAAAGCAATCAGACAGATAAAATCAATTTGGGCTATATAGGAGGTTGCCATGGGTATGCAGGGAAGTTTACATGACATGTCTGTTGCCGATATTATCCAGGTGAACTGTCAGGATAAGAAAACAGCGCTGGCAACCATTCGATCAGAAGGTAAAGAAGCGCAATTGTATTTTCGTGATGGAAATGTTGTCCACGCTACTATGGAATCTACCATTGGGGAAGAAGTAATTTACAACATACTCGCATGGGATGAAGGCGATTTTAATATTGACCTGGATGTTGCAAGCCCTGAAACCACCATCAAAAGGAATTGGTCCGGCCTTCTTCTGGAAGGCGCCAAACGATTGGACGAGTTATCTGCTGGTGAGGGTCTTGAACTCGACCTGGGCGAAACTCCCATCGATCAAAAGGAAGACCTGATAAATGGACTTCTGGAAAAATACCTAAATTCAGCTCCCTCGGTAGATGCGGTATGCGTTGTTGGTATTGATGGATTTGTAAAGTTCAGCGCTACAAAGAACCTGATAGATCAGGATGTATTTGGAGCTACTGGTGCCGCAGTTTTGAATTTAGGGAAAAGGTCGCTTGGGTTGCTGCGAATGGATTCATTCTCCCGCACGGTTATTGGTGGAGAAACAACTACGATTCTGATTTCAGTAATAAATCGATATACTTTGTTGGCGGCAATTTACTCCCAGCCATTGCAAAAATGCCAGATTGACTGGCAGGTGATCGATACCCTGATGTCTGATGTAGCCACTCTGCTTTAACGGTGGACAGTACCATCTGGCATGATTGTGCCGGTTAAATGTGAAGCATAGGATAGTTGTTCAAAAGTAATTTTCGCATCGAGCAAATTTGCCCTGGAGAGGTTCGCCCCCTCCAGGTTTGCATTTGTTAAAACCGCTCTTTGCAAACACGCCGCAGTAAAATTAGCATTTGTGAGATTAGAATCAGATAAATCAGCCATCGTTAAGTTGCAATTCATAAAATTCGTCTGGAAACAAGATGTACGGATCAGTTTAGTGTCATACAAATTAGAAAATGATAGATCACCGAGGTTTAATGTGGCATCTTCCCAATGGGACCACCGGGCAGATGAATGGATCATCTGTACACCAGTCAAATTTGCCTGAGAAAAGTCACATTTATCCAAATTCGTCTGACTTATATCAGCAAAATCCAGCCTTGCACCTGTAAAACTGGCGCTCAGTAGATTAGCCCCCATCATGCTTATTCCCCTTAAATCACTCATATAAAAAGACGCATTACTCAAAGTGGCATTGGTTAAATCAGCCAGAATCATTTTTGTGCCGTTTAGTGTTGAACCGATAAAGATCGCGCCCTCACCCAATGCACTTCTCACATCCGCGTTTTGAATATCACAACCACTCAGGTCTGCATATTCAAAATTTGCCGTGTTAAGTATTGCCTTACTCAATTTTGCAAATCTTAGTTCAGCTTTGTTGAGATTCGCGCCGATTAATTTGGCTCCAGTCAGCATCGCCATATTCATCTTTGCATTGGCTAATTCTGCAAAAGTCAGATCTGCGTTGGGCTCGATTTTCTTTCCATTAATAATCATGGTCATCACCTGATATATATTCTACAAGAATATTTGCAATCTACATGCCATAATGTATTTTTCTTATAAAATTTGAAGCTGATTAATTTAATAGGCATGGTTATTGCATTAATATACACGAATATGATGAATGGATGGATACTATGACACATACTAGATTATTATTTACCTCCTTAATTCTTCTCCTGGTGCTGACTGCCTGTGGTATTGCTCCCTCAGCAAAACCTGTTACCGATGATGCCATGCAGACAGAAATAGTGATGCTCCTTACATCTATGGTTACGCCTACACCCTTGCCACCAGTCATGGATACACCGGTACCCCTTGAACCTACCCCCACACTAAATCCCGCCATGATCCCGGGTGTATTAGTTACTGCAACACCAACGCTCGAGGTTATAGTGGAAGAAACTGAAGAAATACCAGTACTGGATATCACTCCTTCAGAAGCGGAAATGGAATTAATAACATTCACTCCAACTGATTCTGGTGAGGATGGTGAAATTACAGAGACTCCCCTCCCAGAAGAACCTGAAGATCGTGGTGAGGCTGACTATGTAGATACATTTGAGAATGGGGATGCCTGGTATCTAGGGAAAGACCAATGGGTCGATCTGAAAGTATCCAGCGGCAATCTTGTCATGATTGGTTTAACTCCAACCAGTGGATGGCGGCTTACCAAGCAGACTGTAAGAAATGGTTATGTTGAATTGACCGGAAAAATGGCTGAATGCGCTGGTACAGACAGCTTTGGATTGATGTATCGGGTTCCCAATATGGTTACTGCCACAAGCGGTTATCTGTTTGGTATTACTTGTGATGGAAAAGTATCTCTAAGAAAATGGGATGGCGAAAAAATGTATTCGCTAATCGCCTGGAAATCCAGTGATGCCATCAACACCGGTTCCAACCAATCCAACACCTTAGGCATTGAACTGGCCGGTTCTGAAATGTCTATTTATGTAAATGACACATTGATTGGCACCGCCAGAGATGGAGATTACACACAGGGAGGTGTTGGGGTTTTTATCAGCGCAAAAGAAACGGATAATCTTACTGCTCTGATGGATGAACTTTCCATCTGGATAGAGTAAGAACGATAATAATTAGACCCCTCACAAATTGTGAGGGGTCTTTATTTTATCTGTTCGCTTCTACCAATTCAACAACATCTGGAAAATCTATTTCTAAACGCTTTAGTGTCTCAAGCAAAGGCACACCATTTTTATCCCAGCCGCGCCTTTTATACACAGCATCTACTAATTTTTCATACTGATCTTCGCGGTAATCCCGCAAGGCTTTAACCTTATCTTTTACCGACATTCCCGAAGGCTCAATTCCCGCCTGTTCTTTTAACGCCTTATCGTACCGTTCTTCTCGTGAAAGATATTCTTCTTCTGTAACAGGACCCATTGCCCGATAAGGTGGGTAATCTGAATCGCGCTTGCCAAATCCTAATTTCAGGTTGAAAACACGTTGGAAGTTATACACCCGCTCTGATTGGAGCATAAGGTCTTCGGGTGTTACTTTGATTCCGGTAACACCCTCATACAACCAGGTATAGTTTTCAACATGTTCTGGAACTTTAGCGGGTTCAGCTGCGCTTCGGTTGGATTCAGGGATAATGTCATTCCAGGGAAGCTTGCATAAACCATGCAGGCTGAACCAGGTACGCCAGACAGGGAAGTAATGCAATGCTTCCGCTTTTGCTTCGAAGGTTGGCAGCTGTTTATGCACCATATCAATAAAGATCAACCAGGCATCGTCATGCTGGGCGCCCTTGTTTGCCAGTGCGTAACCACCCTGCTGCGCGAGAGATTCCTTGGTCATGTATTCTGAAAATTCCAAACCTTTTGATTCCATGCCAATATCCTGCAATATATTGATATCAGCAGCAAATCGTTCGGCAAAGATTTTTTTCATGGCACGTACGCCCTGTCCGACAATCATGCCAAATCCTTCACCAGTTGCCATTTGATGGATGAGAGTAATCGCCGCGTTGTAGTTACCCCAGGTCAATTTCAATCCCCCGGTTTTCTGTTTATCCAGAATTTTTAATTCATAACATTCCATAGCAAAAGCAATGGAATTTGCAACAGATATGGTATCGATGCCATAGGTATCGCAGTAAAAATTCATTTCTAAAATTTGCGCCGGGTCAAATACACCAATATTTGAGCCCAAACCACCCAGGGTTTCATATTCAGGACCATCTATAGCAACAACATCCCCCTTGTAAGGTCCTGTTTGGAGGTGAAAATGCGGGACCATATGCGTACATGCCAATGTACAGCCATACCAGCAACCATCTGGACCAGAATGGTCGAACATCTCCTGCCAGATCCCTCCAACAATACTTTTAGCTTTTGGATCCGCACCAAATTTATAGTTATGTACTGGTAACAGATCAAAGTCATTCATAACCCCCACCAGGTACGGGGTTCCAACCTGTCCCATATTATTCTGTACGGCATCAAAATCAGATATTTCTTTATTTATCCGCTGACCAGCTTTTCTAAGCAGATCCATATCTGCATTTCCATTGCTATTTCCACCAAGTTGGGTGTACTTAACAACAATGGCTTTGATTTTTTTATCACGCATTACTCTACCTGCCCCACCCCGGGCTGCCTGTTTTATGCGTACTTCCTTCCTACGTGGATCATAAAAGCTAAAATTCAAACCTGTCATGGGTACATAATCAGCCGCCTTGCCCGCTGAGATCACGGAAATTCCACGCATTTCTTTTTCATCTTTCGCGTACATCTCTGTTAACAAACGGTTGATTAAATGAGTATCAATGGGGTCATCAGGAGCTTCCTCCAAGGTGATTACACCATTATCACCATCTATATAAATAACCATTTCTGATTTTGCTTTTCCCTGGATTTCAAGGGCGTCAAATCCGGAAAATTTTAAATAAGGACCAAAATACCCACCAGAATTGCTATCAATAACTGAGTGGGTAAGTGGAGAAACCGTAACAACAGTCGCTTTACCTGAGCCTGGATATTGCGTTATACCCCCGATGGGCCCTCCGGTAATGATTAATTCATTTTCATTGGAATCCCACTTTGCTTCCTTTTTTACTGCATTCCAGAGCAACCAGAGACCAAATCCCCTGCCTCCTGTGAAAACCCGTTTCATTTGTTCAGTAACCGGTTTTTCCAGAATTGTCTCATTATCGAGATTGATGTACAGAGTCCGATTGGCGTATCCCCTGACAACAGGTTTGAGTTCATACTCCATTTTTTTTCGAATCTGATGCACAACAGGTTGGGTTTTGTCCAGAGTTTTTTCCATTAAGCCACTCGCTTTCTATTAGGATTCAATCCCTATTATAATCAGAATCATCTTCTGATAATATAATGGCTACGCGCAATTCTGGAGACTCAACCTTATGCATTCTTTGTCCGTTCATTATGGAAACCAAGTAATTTACTTACCAATACCTGAATCATGCACAGTTGATACTATTCTTCCCCCTTCAGTTTCTGCACCCATTCATAATGGTTTAGTAATTGTTAATGAAGCCATTGCCAATCCCGTCTCCCTGATTGACCTCCAGAAAATTCGTAACGCTAAAACCATTGCCATCGGGATTAATGACAAAACCCGCCCTGTTCCATATGAAAAGATGGTCCCCCCTCTACTGGAGTTCATATCCAGAACTAATCCAAATAATCCCACGATTACCTGGATCTCAGCGACAGGAACGCATAAACCACTCACAGCAAATGAACTTGACAATCTCCTTCCGGTTAACGTGCGTGGAAACTCAAAGATAATCAGCCATGATTGCGATGATGAAGCCAATTTAGCATACCTTGGTAATACCAAAGCTGGCACTCCTCTTAAAATTAACCGGATATTCATGGGTGCGGATATAAAAATACTACTTGGTAGTATTGAGCCGCACCATTTTATGGGTTACTCCGGTGGTGTAAAAACCGCAGTCATTGGACTTGCATCACGGGAGACCATTCGAAGGAACCATGCCATGCTAACCTCGCCCCTGGCGACAACAGGATCTTTTGCAGCTAACCCATGCAGGGTAGATGTTGAAGAAATGGGTGAACTGGTTGGTGTCGACCTTTGTCTAAATGTTGTTTTGGACACTGATAAGCGGACCAGGGCAGCCTTCTTTGGTAACCCTCGCGAAGTCATTAACCGTGGCATAGACTTTTCTAAAAACATCAGCCAGGTTTCGGTTGGAAGTAAGTATGATCTTGTGATTGTCTCATGTGGAGGATATCCGAAGGATATCAATCTATACCAGGCTCAGAAGGCTGTTTCGAACGCTGCCATGATAACCGCAGATGGTGGGGAAGTCATTCTCATTGCGGAATGCAGAGAGGGACATGGCAGTGATCCATATTACGATTTCATGCAGGGTTTGAATTCCTTTGAAGAGGTGATTGATAAATTTGATCACGACGGCTTTAAAATTGGACCCCATAAAGCATTTCTGATTGCCAGACAATTAAGAAGAATCCAGATATCCGTAGTATCAAACATGTCCGATCAGCTGACACAAAAATTACTGTTAACCCCTCTTTCAAGGGATCTAATCATTAATAAAATCCAGTCCGCGGCGGCGCGGGGTCAGGAAGTCGCATTTATACCATTTGGCGTATCCACCGTCCCCAGATTGGAGGAATAGCATGATAGATGATACCCTTCAGAACGCTCATCTGGATGGAGATACATTTCTGTTAGAAGGAAATGAGGTTGGTATTTTATTAATTCATGGATTCACGGCTACAACCGCTGAAGTCAGGCTACTGGCAGACTTTCTCCATACAGCGGGATACACCATCCATTCTCCTCTACTGCCCGGTCATGGTACTTCACTACTGGATTTGCAGGATAGAACCTGGGAGGAATGGATTGAATGTGCGGAAAATGGATATCAGGTATTAAAAGAGAAAAGCAAGTATACATTTGTTGGCGGGGAATCTATGGGCGGATTACTTGCTTTGTATCTGGCGAGTGTCCATCCAGAGATTTCAGCTGTATTTGCCTTCGCTCCCGCCGTGAAGGTAAGGCGTCTCTGGTCTACCCAGTATTTGCGCCATTTTAAGAGATTCGTCGCCAAGAAAAATATGGATGATGGCCTTTTATGGAAGGGTTATAAATATCATCCCATCAAAGCAGGATACCAACTCTATCACCTTCAGCGGATGATGCAGAATAAATACGAGCACATTCAACAACCCGTCTATATTTCTCTGGGGGGTAAGGATGTGACGATTGATAACCTGGCAGTTGAAAAGTTATTTAGAAAATTACCCTCAAACAAAAAATCGCTTACTTATTACCAGAATTCTGGGCATTGCCTGATCCTTGATAAGGATTGGAAAGATATTGCGATGACCACAAAAACGATAATTGATAATATTCTTGTATCCCTGAAAACTGTTTGACGTCCATTGGGTTATAATCATGTAAGAATTACAGGTTCGTCCCTGGAGGAAATGATGACAAATCAAACTCGCACCCCCGGTAAAACAACAATTGCACCCGATGTACTGATTTCTATCGCCAAATTAGCAGCTTTAAGTGTTTCAGGTGTGAAAAAACTAAGTGACCAGCCAGCTGATGTAGGTACGATTTTTAAGACCAAGCGGGGGGAAGGCGTAAAAATTGAAGTTGAGAACAACACCGTATACGCAGATTTGTTTCTTGTCTTGGATGGTGATGTGAAGGTCAGGGATGTTTGCAGAACAGTACAGGATCATGTCGCCAGGGCGATAACTGAAATGGTAGGCATGGATGTAGGTAGAATTAATGTACATGTGGAAGACATTGTTTTTTCATTGGCTGATTAATATATGAAATCTCGCACCAGAGCACGCGGCATTGCATTGCAAGCTCTTTACGAGATGGATCTATCCACCCATCTACCTGGGGATATTCTCAATAACCGCCTTGAAGCTTCTCAGCTTGATCCAGCCCACGCAGATTTTGCTCGCAGTATTATCTTTGGGGTTATTAAGTTGATCCCCGATTTGGATTTAACAATAGCCAAACATGCTCCCGAATGGCCTCTGGACCAGGTGGCAATTATTGATCGCAATATTTTAAGGATTGCGCTCTGGGAAATGATTTTTGATCCCTCTACCCCCATTAAAGTTGTAATCAACGAAGCAATTGAACTTGCCAAACTCTTCGGGTCTGACGCCACACCCCGTTTTGTGAATGGCGTGTTGGGGAGTTTGGTGGATAATCAGAATGAGATCAGGCAGTTTTTCGAAAAGAAAAAGGATTTGATTACTGAGTAGTTATGGCTACGCGCAAATCGCTGGTCACACAAGCTTATATTTTTATTAGTTTAATCATCATATTAATCATATTAACTGGATGCCTTTCAGAAGGCAATACTGATAACGCAAAATCGATCGGAGTGAATATAAATTTTGTTGTTTCTGCTGATCTGGATCGCTGTCCGGTGAGCTCTGTATCCCTTACTCTCTTTGATCCAACACAAGGTTTTTACACCCCGGTGCAATCGATATTGCTAAACCGGGATAATCCAGATGAAACATTCCGTACAACCATCCAGGTGCCCATTAATAGCAACATTCAATATAGATATGTCATCAACAACGAATTTCCAGAGATTTCGGCAACCGGTACGCAGGTACTTTTCAGGCACTACCCAGTCACCTCCCATGCAGAAATTCTGGATACCATAGCAGGTTGGGATGGGTGTGAGCCATCAAATAAAACCGGAATTATTGATGGTATGCTCACTTCAGCGGGTAAACCCGTTCAGGGTACCTGGATACATGCGGCGGGTTCATGGGCTACCTCGCACAGCGATGGATCATTTCTTATTTCAGATCTACCTGAAGGAATACATACACTATCCGTTTTTCACCCTGATGGCGGCTACAAACCCATCAACACCCTGGTGGAAATTCAGGATGGGAAAACCACCCCGGTGTCATTATTGATGACTGAGGCAAAAGAGGTTCAAATCACCTGGATTGTGACCTTGCCAGAAAATTCTTCAACTGACACTATCGTGAGGTTTGTTTCCGATCACCCCGGTTATGGAGGGATGGTTTTCTCAGATCAATGGAACGGGACTACCCGATCAAGCAATCTTCCGGTTCTAAAAAAACACGATGAGCGAACATTGTATTTTAGCGGGAAGTTCTTCGAAGGCGCGCTTCTCCGCTATACCTATTCCCTTGGGGATGGTGTGGTGGGGCGTGAAACCTCAGATGGCGAATTATTCACGCGGCATTTGATAATTCCTGCTGAAGATGCCGTATATCATGATGAGATAACATCATTTTATTCAAAAAAGTTCTCACCAAAAACATTTTTAGTCTCTGTACCCGGCAACACACCTACAAATGACCAAATATCCATTCAATTTAACCAGAACGGATGGTTTCACCCCATCTCAATGAATAAGGCAGGGGAAAACCTTTGGAAATTTGAGCTGACCAGTGGTTTTGTAGATACAGAACCTATTCAATATCGTTTCTGCAGAAATGATCTTTGCGACCTGACAATGGAATCGGTTAATAATTCCAATCCAATTACCTATCCTTTGGATTTATCAGGTCCTTCAGACATTCAACGCATCATCGACCAATGGCAGTTTATACCACCTGAAAAAACAACCTTACGGATTGGATTTAGGGAGCAGGTAATATCCAGGTCTACTGATTTCATCAGCGGTCTGGAGTGGAGCCCTTGTTTTCTGCCAAATGCATCCGAGCAATTATTCGAACAGGGATTCCAATCTTTTCAAAATATAAGTAGCAATCTTCTCGTCCTCCGCCCTCTGTTACCATCTACCTCTGCTACATACCCAAATAGGCCGAATCCAAGCTACTTAAATTCAATACACAATTTATCTAACCATCTGGCAACCCAGGAATCTATCCCGCTGGCTGTTTTTCCAACGCCGAAATGGGAAGTATTCCAAAATCCAGCCTCTTACGCTGATTGGTTTGTAAATTACCGAAAAAACATACTGGATTACGCTTCCCTCTCCGAAACAGATTCGGCAAAAATTTTAATCTTGGGTGGCGAGGGGATCA
Organism: uncultured Leptolinea sp.; assembly: GCA_964600595.1. Lineage (GTDB taxonomy): Bacteria > Chloroflexota > Anaerolineae > Anaerolineales > Anaerolineaceae > DAIOEK01. The sequence goes on along the minus strand of CAZRKL010000020.1, from coordinate 8,161 downwards.
CGCCCTATCTTCCGCCTGATCCGAAGAATAAATACCAGAGTATCGCGCCGGGCGATGCCGACGTAGACTGGATTAATTTAGTCCGCTCTGTAAAAGAAACCTACAGTGGAAGAATTTATTTTGCCTTGCCGGCTGGAATTGAATTCTCGGCACCACCTCTTTTTCTGGATGAGGTAGACGGGATCTACTTTATCCTGGATCCTGGCTTTTACGCAACGAACGACTTGAAATCTTCCTTGATCAAGATCATCGACGGTCCGATTAAAGAAACCTCCCGGATATATGAAAAACCTGTAATTATCGGTTTTGCGGCACCTTCTGTATCTCCCAAAGTTAGTAATCAGATCGCGATAAATGAATCATCTTGCCTGAGTAAAAGCACGGCTTGGATGGAGTGGTTGAATCAGTATCCAGTAGATTTACAAATTCAATTGAATACATATCAACTAATTCTGGAAACAATCAACGAACGGGATTGGATTGATGGTTTTATTGCCCAGGGGACGTACCCCGGTACAGATCAATATGATTTCTCCAGCAGCATTCTGGGAAAACCGGCTTTCGAATTGTTGGCATATTGGAATAAAAATCTTCTCAACAATAATTAAGGAGGGCTCTTGACTAGCCAAAATGATGCAATCTCAGTTCAGGAATACCTAAACAAAAAAGGCATTCATCCAACCGGAGATCTAATCATTCAACCGGATTCAAACCGATTAGTTAAAGATGCACTTGAACGACAGGAAGGGGTTTTATCATCTGCAGGTGCGCTGGTTGTTAATACGGGGAGGCACACGGGTAGAGCCCCCTATGACAAGTACATTGTTGCTGATAGAGATCGTAATTCAATTTGGTGGAGTAAAACTACAAAATCCATGTCTTCTTCGCAATATGCACAGATACGTGGACGATTAGCAAGACATCTTGAAAAAAGACGCATTTACTTCCAGGAACTCTCCATTTGCCAGGCTTCTCAATACCGGGTGAAATTGAACCTTGTCACCGAGACATCCTGGCATGGTCTTTTTGCGCAGCATTTGTTCTTAGACTCTTTTTCCTCGTCAACCGATGAGTATTTAATCTTGCACGCTCCTTCCTGTAATGCGCATCCAGAAACCGATGGTACCGCATCGCAAGTTTTTATCATTTTGAATCTGGACCTAAAGGAAATAATTATTGGGGGAACCGCATATGCGGGTGAATTAAAAAAAGCCGTATTCACACTGCTCAATTACATCCTCCCGGAGAAAAAGGTTCTACCCATGCACTGTTCCGCCACAGTTGGAGAGAAAGGTGATGTTAGCCTGTTCTTTGGTCTTTCGGGAACGGGAAAAACCACATTGTCATCTGACCCACACAGGCAGCTCATTGGAGACGATGAGCATGGATGGTCTGAGGATGGGATTTTTAACTTTGAAGGTGGATGTTACGCGAAAACCATAAGGTTGAGCAAGGAATTTGAACCGATCATCTGGAATGCCGTTGAACAATCGAATGCAATTCTGGAAAATGTGATTCTAGACTCAAAGACCGGGATCATAAACTATGACGACAACCGATTAACCGAAAATACTCGCGGCGCTTATCCGCTCTCATCATTGTCCAATGTATACCCTAATCCGGTTGCTGGTCATCCCAACCATGTCTTCTTTTTATCAGCGGATGCGTATGGTGTCCTTCCCCCAATTGCAAAATTAGATATAGATCAGATGAAGTATTATTTTCTCGCCGGCTTCACATCTAAGCTGGGTGGGACAGAAACTGGTTTAAAGCAAGCGCCACAACCAACTTTTTCCGCCTGTTTCGCTGGTCCCTTTTTACCGAGACCGCCAATCGTGTATTCTGAAATGCTCGCAGAAAAGGTGATTAAACATCAGACAACATGTTGGCTGGTGAATACTGGCTGGTTTGGAGGGAGTTCTGGAAAAGGTAAACGCTTCCCTCTTCCAATAACCCGTCGGGTTATTCAAGCTGCAATTAATCACGAATTGGACAACACTCCCATGACTGTCGAACCATATTTCGGATTGAGCGTCCCCCAAACTTGTCCGGATGTACCTGATGAGTTCCTTCATCCTTGGAAAAGTTGGAATAATTCCAGTGACTACCAGGAACAGGTGGGTATTCTATTAGGTGCTTTCAGGGAGAACGATAAAACTCTTCAATATTTACAGGCAAGGGGATTAAGCTGAACTAATCATCCAGAGAACAAACACTGCCAGGGCAATAAATGGTCCATACGGAATCGTGCGATAGGGAGAATACTCCTTTTTCGCTATTGTGCTGATTAATAGAACGGCGCTGTAAGCGCCACCCAGCAAAATGGACGCAAAAAGTCCGAGAGATATTCCCGGATAACCCAGTAAAAGACCAGATACAGTTGCCAGTGTGACATCCCCAAACCCAAGACCTTCTTCTATTGATGTTCCACGTTTGGCACTCAGGATTTTTGCAAACCATATACCTATGAGATACAAGACCAGCATCGCTGAAAAGCCAACCAGACCGCCCAGGAGCGTCTTTGTGACACCATGATGAAAAATACCCACCCCACCCAGCAATAATGCCCCTACGAGGGATATGGGATGCAGAATTAAGTGATGCTCGATATCAATGACAGTTACAAGTACAAAAAAAGCAAAAATTACCTGGTTTTGCAAGGCATAAAAAGGTTGATTAGTGTTGAAATATGCAATCACGGTAAACACAATCAGGCTTATTACATTGACCCAAAAGTGTCTTGTTTTTACCTTGCCACCACAAGCCTGACATGATTGTAATAACACATAATGATTTATTGTCAGTGGCTGTGAACAATAATCACAAGCGGAACGGGATAATTTCCGGTACAATGGAAGCACGTCTGCCAGGTAGTTTATACCTGCTCCAAACAACCAACCGGTTATCAAACTGGTAATAATGTAAATGTAATCGATCATGACAATATCCTAAAAAATACAACCCCCATTATACAGGAGGAATTCATGGAACAATTTGTCATCCAGGGCGGAATACCATTGAGTGGAGAAATGACTCCGTCAGGCAATAAGAACTCTACTCTGCCTCTCCTGGCTGCTTGCTTGCTTACCAGTGAACCCGTTACCTTGCATAATGTACCACTCATTCGGGATGTTCTGACTATGCGGGCTTTATTGGAAAGTCTTGGTGTAAAGTTTGAAGAAGTTGGATCGCATTCTTGGAGAATAATCGCAGACGACATTCGTCCAGCCAACCTTGACCCAGATATTTGCCGCAAAATTCGAGCATCCATCCTCCTGGCTGGTCCTATGGTTGCCCGGATGGGAGAATTGCATCTTCCGCCTCCGGGTGGAGATGTGATCGGACGAAGACGGGTTGATACCCATATGATTGCCCTGCAAGCTCTCGGCGCAGATGTACATTATGACCGGATGTTCCACTTTAAAGCAGAAAGGCTACGGGGAGCGTCCATTTTATTGGATGAAGCCAGTGTAACTGGAACTGAAAACGCCATAATGGCTTGTGTTCTGGCAGAGGGTGAATCCATAATAAAAAACGCCGCATCCGAACCTCACATCCAGGAACTTTGTAATTTCCTGAATGTATTGGGCGCAAAAATTGAAAATATTGGTTCAAACACCTTGCACATCAATGGTGTACCAAAACTGCATGGTGGTGAATTTACAATCGGTCCTGACTATCTGGAGGTGGTGAGTTTCATCGGTGCAGCAGTGGTAACGCATGGATCTCTCCGCATCCACAATGCCGGTCACGAATATCTGGATATGATCCGGCTCGTCATGCGGCGTCTTGGAGTGATCTGGGAAGTTGACGGAAATGACCTGATAGTTCCTGCTGATCAACCTTTGGAAGTTGAACAGGATCTGGGAGGCGCTATTCCAACAATCAATGTCATGCCCTGGCCGGCTTTCCCAACAGACCTGATGAGTATCGCCATCACGATCAGCACGCAATCAAAAGGTACAGTTCTCTTTCATGATTGGATGTATCCATCTCGTATGTACTTCACCGACAAATTGGTCTCAATGGGCGCGCAAATTGTGTTATGTGATCCACACCGTTGTATTGTACAGGGTCCTACCAGGCTGTTCCCTGAAAAGATGGAAAGCCCGGATATTCGTGCGGGTATGGCATTAGTTCTTGCCGCGCTCTCAGCGGATGGAAAATCCACCATCCGGAACATTGGCCAAATCGAACGTGGTTACGAGCAGGTGGATAGTAAACTAGCCTCTTTAGGGGCAAAAATCGAAAGAATGAATGGTTAATAGACAAAAGCCCGGGTAATCCCGGGCTTTTGTAACTGCAAAGCTATTTTGTTTCAGCTACGACATCAAGAAATTGTGTCACAGTGTCTCTAATGGATGATTCAGGCGCAGCCCCAACCTGGCGGTGAATAATTTTACCCTGGTAGATAAACAACATGGTGGGTATTCCTTGAACTCCGTACTTGGTCGCCCAATCAGGATTTTCATCTGTATTTACTTTGGCAACTATTAATTTGCCGTCTAATTCCTTTGCCAGCTTTTCTAGCACTGGTGCGATCATTCTACATGGACCACACCAGGGTGCCCAAAAATCCACAATCACAGGGAGGTTTGCTTTTAATACTGTCTCATCAAATGCAGCATCCGTTACTTGTATTGGTTCAGACATAGAATAATCTCCTTATTTTTGCTCCAATTATTATAGTGAATAGTTATGATTTTTGCAGAAATTTTAACTTTTGAATTTCAAATAGAAAAATGGATTAGATTTGTTGTAAAATGATTTTTATGGAAATCCAAATTGCAGTAGCAAAAATCAACAAATATGCTTCCACGGAAAGCGGTGACACGCTTGAAGTGGTTGAACGCCCTAATGGTGGACTCTCCGTAGTTCTGGCAGATGGACAGACATCGGGTAGAGGTGCAAAGGCGGTCTCTGGAATGGTTGTCAGAAAAGTGATCGCCTTACTTGCTGAAGGTGTGCGAGATGGCGCGGCAGCCAGAGCAGCTTCTGACTATCTATTTACAGAACGAAGCGGTAAAGTTACTGCCACGTTAAATATTTTTTCCATTGACTTTCAGACAAAAACCCTCGTTATTACCCGGAACAATCCCAGCCCGGTATTCATAGGCAATGTTGAGCGAATCGACTGTTTATCCAGTCCCAGTCTGTCCATTGGTACTTCGCGCAATCTGCGACCATCGATCACAGAGATACCATTTGCAGCCGGGTTGACTGCAGTAATGTTCACGGACGGATTGGTGACCGCCGGAGAGCGGAAGGGTGAGAATATTGACATCTATACTGCCCTGGGTGGGTTACTTGAAGAGCAGGATCCCCCTGCCCAGGTAATCGCAGATGCCCTGCTTGCGCAGGCACTCAGGCTGGATGATAACCGTCCTGTGGATGATATCAGCGTTGTGGTTCTTCGCATCATGGATGAGAATTCAGATGAAGTAAGGCGAATGCTGGTACGGTTACCGGTACCAGCCATTTTTCAATAAAATGGTTCCCCGCGCGGCTTACAAAATCGGTTTGGTAGGTCCGTGCGGAGCGGGGAAAACTACCCTGTCTGAACTGCTCAATTCGAGGGGTAAATCATGCCGGGCAATCGCCCAGGAACATTCTTTTATTCCGGATATGTGGAAGAAGATGACGAATCCAGAAATACTTGTTTTTCTTGATGCTTCATATCCCGTTACTATGCAGCGAAAGAAATTTCACTGGACGGAAAATGAATACAATGAACAATTACGCCGGCTTGCCCATGCCCGGACTCATGCAGATTTGTTTATCCAGACAGACGCAATTTCCCCCGCAATCGTCATGGATCGTATTTTGGAATACATCAACGAGAAAGAGAAGACTGACCCTACTCATCATTACCCAAAAAAGGTATAATGCTTGAATTCGCCAGCTCACTGCTGGCATTTGTGTGAATTTGGAGGTTTACCGCATGAATCGACGCAATTATATAATTCTCGCTGCAACTATCCTCCTGGTCGCAATTGCTGTATGGATCGATTTGCCTGGAAACCCGGGAATTTCAATCGGCAGCTTTCAACGATCACTGGAAACCCAACTTGGTTTGGATTTGCGTGGAGGGCTTCAAGTCTTGCTTGAAGCTGATTTACCCGCTGAGACGCCTGTTGATCCCCAATCTCTGCAGGATGCCAAACAGATTATTGAAAGCCGAAGTAACGGTCTTGGCGTGAGTGAAGTGGTCTTTCAGGTGGCTGGAAACCGCCGTATCGTGGGAGAATTCCCCGGTTTAACCAACGTTGATGAAGTTTTGGATGTGTTGAAACAGACCGGACAACTGGAATTTGTTGACATGGGATCCAATCCTGTTCCGGAAGGGACAATAATCAAAACTGATTTTGGCCAAACCTCTGAAACCACTGAACCAGCTGCAACAGATGGAACGGGCGAACAGGTTTACAAAACCGTTATGACCGGTACGGACCTGAAGACCGTTGCCGTAAGCCGCAATCAGGTTGGTCAATATGTGGTTGATTTCACCCTCAAACCTGATGGCGCAAAAATTTTCAGAGACTTTACCACCGCGAATGTAGGTAAATATCTGGCAATTGTGTTGGATAAAAGGGTTATCTCAACTCCGGTAATTAATTCTGCAATTACTGAAGGCGCCGGATTAATTGAAGGCGGATTCACGCTGGATTCAGCCAATGCACTCGCCATTCAGCTTCGTTATGGCTCTCTCCCTGTGCCGCTCAAAGTAGTTGAAAGCCGGATTATTGGTCCCACGCTTGGCGAGGACTCACTGAACAAATCTCTTATCGCAGGCATCATCGGCTTGATTATTGTGATGTTGTTCATGGCAATCTACTACCGCCTGCCTGGTTTTGTTGCAATCATATCGCTGCTGGTATTTGCTACTTTTACTTTTGCATTATATAAACTAATCCCTGTAACCCTGACCCTTCCGGGCATCGCAGGACTTTTATTAAGCACAGGTTCAGCATTGGATTCAAACATTCTGATGTTTGAACGATTAAAAGAAGAGATTTTAGCCGGCAGGACATTGAAACAAGCCGCTCAATTGGCTTGGACCCGAGCTTGGCCATCCATCCGTGACTCGAATATCGCAACTGTGATCACTTGTGTAATTCTGTTCTGGTTCGGTTCATCATTTGGCGCCAGTATTGTCAAAGGATTTGCCGTAACTCTGATCCTTGGTGTAGGCGTATCACTTCTGTGTGCTTACTTTGTAACCCGCACACTACTCGCGCTGTTTTTGGATCGGTTCAAACCCACTAACCTGCCCCGCTGGTTTGGTTTATAAGAGGATGAAATCATGAATATTATTGGAAAACGAAACATCTTCTTTGCAATATCCCTGATCGTAATTTTGCCCGGATTCATTCTTCTGGCGCTCAAGGGCTTGCCGTTATCCATCGATTTTACAGGTGGAAGTCTGCTTGAATTAGCTTTCAAATCAGGTACTGCGCCGGCTCCGGCTCAGGTAATTGATATCTATACCCAGGCAGGATACAAGGATGTCCAGGTGCAATCCACCGGCGATGACAGATTGATCATCCGGTCTGAGTACCTAGAAGACTCCACCAGACGTGATCTTATTGCTCAGATGGAAACTTCATTTAGTGATGAGATTGAAATCCGCAGCGCAGATAGTGTGGGTCCAACTGTTGGTAAAGAAGTCGCAACCCGTGCGCTGGGGGCGGTTGCAGTTGCTGCTCTGGCGGTTGTCATTTATATCGCCTTTGCCTTCCGTGGAATTCCCCACGCGCTCCGATATGGTATTTGTGCCATCATCGCCATGATCCATGATGTTGCTGTAGTTATAAGCTTAGCAACCATTGGCGGTCACTTCTTCGGCTGGCAGGTGGATTCGTTATTCCTGACCGCGTTGTTAACAGTCATTGGTTTCTCGGTTCAGGACAAGATTGTGGTCTTTGACCGGATCAGGGAAAATTCAAATATTTTCCGAAAATTACCCTTTGAGACTCTGGTCAATCACTCCATTGTTCAAACCCTGCAACGTTCCATCAATACTCAGCTCATGACCGTGGAGTTTATGCTTCTTGCGCTGGCACTCTTTGGTGGCGTTACCTTGCGTGAATTTGCAGTGATTTTGCTGGTAGGATTGTTCTCTGGAACATATTCTTCCATCTTCATTGCAGCTTCTTCGCTG
>CAZRKL010000019.1:0-27454 GCA_964600595.1 uncultured Leptolinea sp. | reverse complement strand
AGCAGTCAGAACCTGCACAATTTCTCCAGCTCCGGGAGCACCATCGATACTGTCTACTGCACCGGAGAAAATCCAGGGATGTTTTCGGAGCAGGCTGCGTTCTCTGCCGGGTTTAAGGATTACTTTCAAATAGTTTTTCGCCAACACAGAATTATTGTAGCACCCCCAGCTGATGTGCGCTTTCGGAAATAATATCGATTGCTTTATCAATGGCATCTGATTCATGAGCAGCTGTCACTGTTGCCCTCAATCTCGCCAAACCCTGGGGAACTGCAGGAGATACAACAGGCAGCACAAACACGAGTTTGTGCTGTGCTTCTCTTGTCATGGCAAAGGCAATATCATCATCTCCACATAAAATTGGAACGATAGCTGTTTCTGTGAGCATGGTATCCAATCCATTTTGTTTTAATCCACCAATAAATCGGTTTGCGTTTTCTGAAAGCTTAGTTACCCGCCAGGGCTCATCCATAATTACATGAATGGCTTCATTCGCAGCCGCTGCCTGAGCTGGCGGTAAAGCAGCCGAAAATATGTACCCCCGGGCGGCATGTCTCAGGTAATTAATGAGGTCCTTATTGCCTGCGACATATCCTCCCACCGATGGGATGGTCTTTGATAATGTCCCCATTTTGATATCGATTGAGCCGGGTAAATTGTAATGCTCTTCAATCCCGCTCCCAGACTTGCCGAGAACACCCAGAGAATGCGCCTCGTCCACCATCAACCACGCGTGGTATTTTTTACAAATGGCAGATAATACCGGCAAATCAACCAGATCGCCATCCATACTGAAGACTGCATCAACGATCACCAGTTTTGTGCTCGTTTGTGGCGCTGAGCTCAATCGTTCTTCAAGATCAATAAGATTGTTGTGTTCAAATCGTTCAAATTTTGCATGAGAGAGGAGGCAACCGTCATAAATGCTCGCGTGATTCAGTTTATCGCAAAACACAATGTCACCGCGGGCAACCAGTGTTGAAATGACGCTCAAATTCGTCACATAGCCAGAAGTAAAAGTGAGCGCGTCCTCTGTATGCTTAAATTGTGCAAGTGTTTCCTCGAGTTCTTTGTGAATCATCAGGCTGCCCGCCAGTGTGCGGACTCCGTGTGTTCCGGTTCCATACTTTTCTATAGCTGACTGCGCAGCTTTGTTTATGCGCGGATGCCCAACCAGTCCAAGATAACTGTATGAGGCAAACATATCCATTGTTTTTCCATTAACGACCACCTTACTCCCGCCCAGGACTTCTTCCACCGGCTGATTATAAAAATACAAATCATTGGTTTTCAGCCTGTTGATTCTGTCTGTGTATTCGTCAATTCTTTTTTGTATCATATCGGCGGTTTTGTTCATTTGCATGGCTCTCCTAAAAAGAATGATGAATTATACCTGTGATGATTGACTTATCAATCAACATTAATAATTCGGGATAGTTCTTGCAACACTAAGGTTTATAAATACGACTTGCCTTATCCGATTTGCTGGACTATAATCTCAGACCACGGTGAGAATAATGAACCGCAGAGAATTTCTAACAAAATCAGGCATCAGCCTGGGCGCGATGATCATCACGCCCCAACTAAAAATTCCGGATCTACTGAAAAGCGATCTAACCGGCAGAGTAGCAACAACCTCAGTAAGTGTGTATAGTAAACCGGATGACACAAGCCAGATCGTTGGTCAGAAATTTCGTGACGAATTACTGAATATTTACGAAGAAGTCATTTCTCCACACGGTCCCGGGTATAACCCGCGCTGGTTTCGCATTTGGAATGGTTATGTCCACTCAGCCCATGTGATGATTGTACGTAATCAGTTGAACGAAATCCTGAAAAACGTTCCCGATACAGGGCAATTGGTTGAAGTAACAGTTCCATATTCCCAAACATTTCATTTCGACAAACGAAAAGGTTGGCGACCGTTGTACAGGCTGTACGATGGTTCTCTTCACTGGATTATTGCGCTTGAAGAAGGTCCAGATGGTCAACCATGGTATCGCATTCGTGATGAGCTAATAAGTTCTGAGTATGAGAATTATTTCGCGCCGGCTGAACATTTTCGAATCATCCAGCCTCAGGAATACACTCCGATTTCCCCAGATGTACCCATGGAAAAGAAATGGATAGAGGTAGATCTCAGCACACAACAAATGATTGCTTTTGAAGATGGAAAAGAAGTGCTCAAGACGACAATATCTTCGGGTATCCCCAATCGGTCGAATGGTTCTTCATGGGCAACCCCTAAGGGTACTTACAACGTCTATTCCAAGTTGCCGTCAAAACACATGGGCGAAGGTATCTTAACAGATGATTTGGAAGCTTACATCCTGCCTGGCGTACCCTGGGTTACTTTCTTTACAAAAAATGGGATAGGTTTCCATGGCACATACTGGCATAACAATTATGGAATGACCATGTCTCATGGTTGTATCAATATGAAAACAGAAGAAGCCAAATGGGTCTATCGCTGGACCTTGCCTGTCGCTCCGCCCAATAAAGTGGAACAAGTGGGTTTTGGCACAAAGGTAATTGTTTACTAGTTACGTTTCATCCACAAATTCAAGAAAAACCTGGTTTGCAACCATCATTCCCCGCTTGGATAGTACGTACTTTTCTGGATTTAATTCGTGTGTGATCAGCCCGTTGGCTATCAATTTACTCAATTCCTTTTGAAATATTTTCTCGGGATGTATTCCATATTTCTTAATATATCGGCTGACCTGGATGCCATCTTTCAGCAGGCGGAAACCTAACATCATTTCGTCCCTCATCTTTTCACTCGATCCGATCCTTTCCGTCTCCAGCGCAGCGGGGCTTACAGAACTTTTTGAGTTCTCATCCGAAATTGTCTGTATCCGTTGGATGTAATCAATAATGTTGCGGGTATTAACAATGCGCAAACCATCCAAGTATCCATGCGCACCTACACCCAAACCCAGATAGGGTTCATTTAACCAGTATTGTAAATTGTGCTTTGAGCGATAATGTCCGGATAATTCTGCCCAATTTGATATTTCATAATGCTCGAAATTATTTTTCTCCAAAAATTGATCTGCCGCTTCAAACATATCACCAACGAGGTCATTATCGAGGGGAGTTACGTTTCCTTCCGCCACTTGTTTGGCTAAAGGCGTTCCATCTTCAATGGTGAGGGAATAACAGGATATATGTTGAACCCGAAGTGATAACACCGCATCAAGTGTCTCCATCCAATCTGAGATCTTTTGACCGGGCAATCCATATATCAGATCCACACTGATATTATTAAATCCGCTAGAATTTGCGTCTTCAATTGCCGAAATTACATGACTGAAATCATGTATTCTATCCAAAAGCTTTAGCTCTTTGTTTCTGGAACTCTGCATTCCCAGGCTTATTCTATTTATCCCGGCTGAAAGGTATCCATCGAGTTTATCTCTGCTCAATGTTCCAGGGTTTGCTTCGATAGTCACCTCAATCTCCCCCAAACAAGGCAAGGCTCTTTCCACCTCTTTCATAATTGCTCCAACCTGGTCTGGATTCAATATGGAAGGGGTTCCTCCCCCAATGTAGATAGTATGGATTTGTTTATCTGCCGCTAAATGTTTCCCATACCAAATAATCTCAGCGCACAACGCTTTGATGTATGGATCTAGATAATTTTCCATTCCGGCAAATGTGACAAAATCACAATATCCGCATCGTTTCTGGCAAAATGGAATATGCAAATAGAGGCTTAACAAGTCTTGCATGCGGTGATATTATCATAATTTAGTATCAAAGTCTGGAATTTGAATACTGGTATAATACGCACACTTGGAGAATAATTGACCATATGAGTCCAGAAAAATCAACACCTACAAAAACATGCCCGACCTGTGGTACCCGGGTTAGTGAAAAATCCGTCAAGTGTGTGGTGTGTGGAACAAATCTATCAACAGCTAATCCTGTTACCTCAGCGAGTAAAACCGTGCAAGGCAGCAGAATGCCTGAGTTGACCCTGACACTGCCTGCCGCTCTTGGACTACTGACTCTATTTCTGGTAATCGGTGCCGCAGCTGTTTTCTTCACGCTTCGATCAACAGGTAGAGTTGTGGAACCCACACCTGAGCCTACGGCTACAGCTACACCAACCCTGACATTAACACCCACGATGACATTGACTCCGACTCTAGAGCCAACTCTCACCCCCATTCCACCCATCGAATACTCGGTTCAGGAAGGGGATTACTGCACCACACTGGCATTCACATTTGATGTGTCGCTCCAGTCCATCATCCAACTGAATAATCTGGGAGCGAACTGTATCCTGGTTCCCGGTATGAAAATTCTCATTCCGCAGCCAACGCCCACGCCTACTGCAACACCCACCGCAACCCTTTCAGGTGTGGATGCAACCGAAGCTGCCTGTTTAAAAGATATCTACACCGTCAAAGCTACAGATACACTTAGTACTGTATCGCTTAATTATGATGTCCCGATGGCAGCCATAAAAGAATATAACGGCATGGCAAGTGATATCGTCTGGGAAGGTATGAAACTGATCATCCCGCTCTGTAAGAGAAATCCCACCCCCGGGCCAACTCCCACACCAACTCTGCCTCCGCCTTATCCAGCCCCTAACCTGCTGCTCCCAGCAGATGGCGCCTCTTTCACACTGGCTAATGACAATTTTACGCTCCAGTGGGCATCTGTTGCTGCTTTACGCCCGAATGAGCTGTACCAGATCACCATTGTAGATCTGACGGATCAAAATCAGCGCCGTTTGGTGGATTATGTCACCGATACCAAATATATCGTGCCAACCTCTTTCCGGCCAAACGACAACCTGCCCCACGTTATGAAATGGTGGGTCACGGTGGTTCGCCAGAGTGGAAATGATAGCGCAGGTAAGCCAATATACGAATCAGCCGGCGATGTTTCTGAACAGAGAGCCTTTTCATGGATAGGCGCGGCTGTTGCAACAACACCCACACCGTAAAACGCATACAAAAATCGCCGGTTTTCCGGCGATTTTTTATTATTCCAGTTCTTCCAAATAACGGGTTGCCATGATTGCCGCGCCGGCTCCCATCCCTGCGGAAGTGATCACCTGCCTGAAATGTGGATCTGCCGCTTCCCCCGCAGCGTAGACTCCCGGGAGGTTTGTCTTCATTTCGGAATCAATGAAAATATAACCTTTGTCATCCAAATTAATGCTGTCTTTGAATAATTCGGTATTGGGTTTATGACCGATAAATATAAAAACACCATCAAATGATTCAATGGTTATAGACCCTGTTTTTACATTCTTGATCTTTAAACGTTCAACACTTTCGATTCCTGAAATTTCTTCGACAACTGTATCCCAGATAAAATGGATTTTGGGGTTATTTTTCGCTCTGTTTTGCAATATTGCCCCTGCCCTCAATTCATCCCTCCGGTGAATAATTGTCACAGAAGACGCAAATCTTGTGAGGAAGATGGCTTCTTCAATTGCAGAATCTCCTCCACCTACTACTGCAACTTTCTTTTCCTTGAAAAATGACCCATCACATGTCGCGCAATATGAAACTCCTTTTCCAGTGAGTTCTTTCTCACCGGGAATATTCAGGTGTATGGGTGTCGCTCCAGTTGCAATAATTATGGAATGAGTGAGATATTCTCTGCTGTATGTTTCCACCTTGTATGGCTGGTTGGCGAAATCTACACGGGTAACACTATCAAATTCAATCCGCGCACCAAATTTTTCTGCTTGTTTGTGGAATAATTCTCCCAGTTCATATCCGCCGACGCCCTCTGGAAAACCCGGATAATTTTCAATTATATGTGTCAGCGCTGCCTGCCCCCCCATCTCTACACCTGTAAATACCAAAGGAGAGAGCTCAGCCCGGGCAGCATATAATGCAGCCGAAAGACCGGCCGGACCAGACCCGATGATGATCAATTTCTCAACATTTTTTGGTTCTTCTTGATCATTATGTAATTTTGTTATGCCTGAAAAATTAAACTCCATGGTTTCACCTGTTAGTAGTATTTGTAACTTCTTGATCCAGTAAATTTATTGCCTGATCAATGATATCGTATCCCTCATCTAATTGGTTTTGGGTAATACATAATGGTGGAAGGATCAACAATGTATGCCAGTGAATATAGGCAAATAATCCTGCCTGCAATAACTTATTTCGAAATTCCAGCATCAATCTTGAAGTTTCATTGAATGGGCAAATAGGTTCTCGTGTGGCACGATCTATCACGAATTCAATGATCCCAAAGCAGCCGATATTTCTGTAGGTTCCTATACTTAAATGTTTTTCATAAAGCCACTGGTGCTTACTCTGTATGACATTACCCATTCTTTCAGAATTCTCAATCAGCCGATCTTCTTTCATAACTTCAATATTAGCAATCGCAGCCGCCAACGAAATTGGGTGACCATTGAATGTCAGACCGCTTTCATAAACAATATCATCAAAATAATGTGCAATTTCAGGGTTCATTGCAACTGCTCCTAGAGGTGCGTAACCGGAAGTTAATCCTTTTGCCATTGTCATCAAATCCGGTACTACCTGCCAGTGGTCCACAGCAAACCACTTTCCAGTCCTTCCAAAACCGCTCATTACTTCATCTGCTATAAGTAGCAATCCGTACTTGTCACAAAGGGAGCGAACGCCCTGCATATATCCTTTTGGCGGGATGATAACTCCATTTGTTCCGGTCACAGTTTCCATCAATATCGCTGCGATCGTCCCTGGTCTCTCGTATTGTATGATCTCTTCCAGGTGGTTGAGATAATCGTGTGCAAATTCTTCTTCTGAAATATCTTGATTGAGTCTGTGAAAAGTGGATCTGTATTGATACGGATCTAAAAAGTGAACGATTCCAGATGGCAGATTTGGTTCCCAAGCCGATCTTCTCGGGTCTCCGGTAGCGCTCATAGCACCAGATGACGCGCCGTGGTAAGAACGATAACGGGTAAGGATTTTATGCTTTCCGGTGTATGCCCGGGCAAGTTTCATGGCATTTTCATTGGCATCCGCGCCGCCAAGTGTGTAGAGGAATGTATTTAAATTGCCTGGAGTGATATCCGCGAGCATTTCCCCTAAAATCGCTCTGGGTTTTGTAGCCATCTGCGGCCCCGCAAAAGGCAATTCAGCGGCTTGTTTTTGAATGGCTTCGATTACGCGCTTGTCGCCATGTCCAATGTTTACGCACATAACCATGGAATTAAAATCCAGGTAGCGCTTATCATCGACATCCCAAAAATATACCCCCTCCGCTTTTTTTACAGCTATTGGTTTTACGCGTTTCTGCGCAGACCATGTCCAAAAATTATGCTGCATCGACAGGGCAAGAATTTCGTTATCCTGAATATTTCGCATGACAATCACCTTATCAAGAGTATCTATGTGATTATATAACACCTCATAAGGGATGCTATAATCGCAATGACCTTTTGGAGGCTTTATTTATGAAAAACGGAATCATTGTTCTTATTGTCCTTGTACTTCTCACTGGCTGCAAAGTAAAACCAGTTGAGACGATTGTTGAACCTGTTCTCATTCATCCTACAAATTCAGTAGCATCTACCCTTATTCCAACTGAAAAAATTCCCACTGTAGTTACTCCAACTGCGACAACGATGCCTACCATCACCCCCATGCCTGAAAATATCATAATTGATCTCCCTGAAGTAATTGACATCCAGTACCCATTCTCCAGTGGAAAGGTGCCCGCGACCGGTTTTACTGTGCAAGGGATGGCGGACCCCACCTTTGAACAAAATCTAATTATCCGCATTGTTGATATGGATGGAAATGAGCAGGTACTCCTTCCCACTACAATCCAGGCAGAAATGGGTACTCGCGGTTTATTTTCTGAAGAACTTGAACTAAATGCCCGTTTGGATTCTTCTGCCATGCTTCAAATTTTCTCTCGTTCAGCAAAAGATGGCAGCCTGGAACATTTAAACAGCCGGATATTGAATTTTGTCTCAGATTTTGACGAACCAGAGAATCTGTATCCGCTTACAGAAAAAATTGTAATAACAGGTTTGCGTGTGGGTCAGTTCAATACACGCCTGGAACTTCAGGCAGAAGGATTGGCTGTTGGTATCTTTGAAAACACACTGGAATATAAATTGTGCGGGGATGGTGGTGTTGGCACATCCGATTTTATTTGTGGCGGGGCAGACAATGTAATTACCGCTGGAATCATCCAACTTGAGGCGCCAGAAATGGGGCAACCTGGTACCTTCATACTCAGAGCAGAAATACCACATGGAAAGTGGAAAACAGGCAGATTGGTAATTTACACGACATCAGCAGCTAATGGCGAAATAGAACACGCCAGCAGTGCGATCATAAAAAATGGTCCCTGATTTTATTAGACTGCCCTACGAAATATCTGATTCTGCATGGGTAGGAATTGAGTTTTTTAATCGTGAGCAATATTTTGAAGCCCATGAATACCTTGAAAACGCCTGGCGTAATGAGAGCAGTGTTATTCGGGACCTTTATCAGGGGATTCTTCAGGCAGGCATTTGTCTATTTCATGCCCGGAGAGGTAATCTGACCGGAGCTATTAAAGTAGGAGATCGTGCTATCCACCATTTGTCAGCCTGGCAAAGGTATACTCACCCTCTCGATATTGCCAGGCTTTACCGAGACATACTACAGATTCAACGTAAGCTAATAAAACATCAAACCAGAGATCAAAATATTCTCAAAACTCTCCCGGGTTTGGTGATTGATATACGCAGATAGGTTATGTCTCTTCAATGAGAATTACACGAGCCGGAGCTCCATCCGCACCGGCGAGCTTCAGGGGCAGGCAAAACATAGAGTAATACCCCCCATAGACCTGTGATAAATCCAATCCCTCAATAATGATTACTCCGGCATTTAGAAATTCTTCATGGGTGGGTTTACTCTGTTTATATGGAGCGATGGATAGGTAATCGATGCCAACTAATTCCACCCCCAGATCTACCAGGTATTTCGCTCCATCTTCGCTGATCCCAACAAATTCAGGATGAAATTCAGTATCCCTGTTTTTCCAATAGTGGGAATTCTTAGTTTTAAACAAAACCTTAC
The DNA here is from genome assembly GCA_964600595.1 of uncultured Leptolinea sp. Classification (GTDB taxonomy): domain Bacteria; phylum Chloroflexota; class Anaerolineae; order Anaerolineales; family Anaerolineaceae; genus DAIOEK01. The sequence goes on along the minus strand of CAZRKL010000019.1, from coordinate 18,398 downwards.
TTGTACTTTGGGGGATGTAGGAATCCTTTAGAACTTCTGCTGTGATTTGTTCAACTTCTTCAGGAATTTCAACGACAAAACAATGTCCAATTAATTTCGATACGGGAATTTTATCTACACCAATCAGGCTATCATTAATAAAATGTATTGGGGCATCAATATGGGTGCCAGCGTGGACATTTAATTGCAGTCTGCTTACATTGGAGTTGGCACCTTCTTCAATTTTCCTGACCCGTTCAATTAATATTTGTGGATCTCCCGGCCATACAGGCAGGGTGGATGACAGGGTTAAGGTAACATCATGTATTCGCATATTGGTCCTCCACCAAAGTGATTGATAGCAACGTAGTTGATAGGTTCTGACAGGTTTTCAGCCTATAATCAATTTTAACCAAACAACCGAAACAGGGATAGGATATGAGAGAAGTTGCTGTCATTGGAATTGGTCAAACTGTAATTGATGAGCATTGGGATAAATCCCTAAAAGAATTGGCTGGCGAAGCGATCATTGATGCGATGCGTGATGCAGGTCGTGATTACGCAGACGCAGTGTATGTGGGTAATATGATGTCTGGTTCAGCCAACCACCAGCAGCATCTGGGTGCTTACCTGTCTGACTGGGTGGGTTTACGTTATACCGAAGCGATGAAAATTGAGGCAGCCTGCGGATCAGGGTCTTCTGCTTTCAGACAGGGTGTTATGGCAGTTGCTTCTGGAGAAATGGATTGTGTAATCGTTTCTGCGGTTGAAAAGATGACAGATTCACCCCTTCCAGAGATCACATCTGAGCTGGCTACTGCTGCAGATGCGGATTATGAAGCGGGTATGGGTGTCTCATTTGTAGCATTGAATGCTTTCATAATGAATCGCTACATGCATGAATATGGCTGGAAAAAAGAAGATTTTGCCCCATTCTCCATTAATGCCCATGCGAATGGCGCGAAAAATCCCAAAGCCAGATTTCAAAGCCCCATCACAGCTGAAGCTTATGCCAAAGCTGGTATGATTTGTCCGCCAATCAATTTGTTGGATGCATCCCCTGTTGGGGATGGCGCCGCAGCAGCAGTACTTGTTCCAGCAGATTCCGTTAAACTTTCCCGCCGTCCGGTTGTACGGGTGGTTGGTTCTTCTGCGGCAACTGATTCAATTGGAATTCATCACCGACGCAAACCACTCTGGTTAACTGCAGCTGAACTGTCCAGCAAACAGGCATATAAACAATCAGGCTTATCTCCAAAAGATATTGACTTCTTTGAATCTCATGATGCTTTTTCCATCATGGCGGCATTATCTCTTGAAGCTGCCGGCTTTGCAGAACCAGGTCAGGGTCCACGTCTGGCAAACGATGGCGCGATTTTTCCGGGAGGAAAGATTCCCGTTGCCACTCGCGGTGGTTTGAAGGCGCGGGGACACCCCGTAGGCGCCACCGGACTTTACCAGATAACTGAAGTTGTTCAGCAGCTGTGGGGAGAAGCTGATGGAAACCAGTTGGATGGGGTAAAGACAGGCATGTCGCAGAACATCGGTGGAAGTGGATCAAATATTGTGACCCATATATTTACAACCCGGTGAAATTGATTAGCAAAAGCAGGAGAATAGATCAGTGCAAATACACTGATCTGTTTTTGTTTTCCTGGCTCATTTGAAATACAATTTGTTTATGCAAAGTGCTCATGATATTGAAATCGAATACAAAAACCTGGCTCATTTTTATCAACAGCGGTTTGGCATGAACCCAGGGCAGCGGGTCGCTAACATAGATGAAGCTGTAGAATTCGTAAAAAACCACGGTATTGTCTCTTTCTGGCCAATACCTGATTTGCCAATAGCCTCTCTTTGGAAATCGGTTGCAGGTGATCGCCCTGTTGCAGATGAACATGACGATCCGGGGCATATCACCTGGGCTTGGAAGGATACTCTTATTGGCAAAACTGCATGGTATTATTCAAAACTTTTTTGCCGGCGGAACTTCATGGTGCGTTTCGACCTTTCCCCTTACCTGTATGCTCTATCCGCAAATTTTGGTGATTATCGCGAAGACCATCTCATCCGCTACGAAGAGGGTTCTTTATCATTTGAGGCTCGGAACATCTATGACGCAATATTAAACAATGGCCCTCTGGATACGCTCCAATTGCGTAAAGCCTCCCACCTGGTTGGCAAATCCAGTGATTCTGTATTCAATAAAGCAATTGTAGATCTGCAGATGGATATGAAAATCCTGCCAATAGCAATTTCGCAAAGTGGCGCCTGGCACTATTCTTTTGTTTATGAAATTGTTGCCAGGCATTACCCTCATATTCCAGAAGAAGCCAGAGAAATCACCGTTCGGCAGGCAATGGAAAAATTACTCATTACATATATTAAATCATGCGGAATTTGTCGTATCGCAAACATACAAAAGCTTTTTCGCTGGCCGATAAAAAATATTTCTCCTTCACTTAATACCTTGATCAACAACCAAATAATTCAAGATCGTATCATTGTCTTAGATCAGAAAGGCACCGACTGGGTCGCGCTTCCTGAGGTAGTGCTACAATTAACGAAACAGACATTCACTTAGTAGAAAAGAGAAAATTATGCAGGAATTTCATATTCACCGGAAAATTCGAGACCAGTACGCGCTGGCAGCTTCTCTTTTCGAAACTGACGGAAACCTTGTATTCGTAAATGTTCAGTCTGTTCATGAGTTTGTTAAACATCTAAACAGTAAGCTGGAACCCGAACTAATTGCAGAAAAAAAGTTTACTGCAGGGCAGATCTTTGCAATGGGCTTGATTGATGAAATTTTACACTTCGTATTCAATCAGTATCGCAAAGAAATCTACCCGAACGCGCTTGTGGATGCGTATAAAGCATTACAGAAAGAAATTGGCTCTGAGAAATTAATTCAATTACTTACCGGTTTTTGTGATGAATTCCCTCCCATTGCTGTCTACACTCGCAAAACAAGCATTAGTGAATATCTGATTTCTGAAGAAAATCGCCTGGCAACACTTGAAGAAATTATTTTACTCTGGCTTGCCAACGCAAACCCGGCTTTTATGCAATATGGCGAATTTTTTGATGATACATTTTTACAAAAAACAACCAGTTATCTTGAATCCATAACTTTTTTGAGGAAGTTTTTTGGTTTGCATCCGGTTTATGGACCGGATAATCAGGATTTAATCACATTATTACGATCTCCCGCTGTCGTTGCGCCATATAGCCTGCAAGATCAACTTAAATATATCAAAGAACGATGGGCTTACCTGCTCAGGGATTTACTTCTCAAACTCTTAGGTGGATTGGACCTCATTCAGGAAGAACTGAAAGCCATTTTTGCCGGTCCAGGTCCATCATTCCCTCCGGATTATAAAAAGCTTACTTCTCTTTTCGATCTTGAATTTGAACGCTTCAGCGCGGATAGTGATTGGATGCCCCGGGTAGTCTTAATGGCAAAGAATACATACGTCTGGTTATTTCAGCTATCTATTCAATACCAGAGAGAAATCCGCACTTTGGACCAAATACCAGATGAAGAACTGGATCGACTTGCCCGGTCTGGTTTTTCAGGGCTTTGGTTAATAGGATTATGGGAAAGAAGTGCAGCCTCTGAGACAATCAAGAAACTTTGTGGAAACCCTGAAGCGGTAGCGTCAGCATACTCAATTTCGGAATATCGAATTGCATCTGACCTTGGTGGAGAAAATGCTCTAAATAATTTGAAAGACCGTGCCTGGCAGCGTGGTATACGTCTCGCCAGCGACATGGTCCCTAACCACATGGGTATTGATTCTTCCTGGGTAACTTACCAGCCGGATGATTTTGTTGGTATGGATCACCCACCTTTTCCAGCATACACTTTTAACGGTCCGAATTTATCGAGAGATCCGGGATTTGGGATCTATCTCGAAGACCATTATTATTCACGCTCCGATGCGGCGGTGGTATTTAAGTGGGTGGATTTCTCATCTGGTAGAACTCGCTTTATTTATCACGGCAATGACGGCACAAACATGCCCTGGAATGACACCGCTCAGCTGAATTACTTATCTGAAGTGGTCCGCGAGAAGGTCATACAACAAATACTTCAAGTTGCCAGAGATTTTCCCATCATCCGTTTTGATGCGGCTATGACACTGGCACGCAAACATTATCAACGATTGTGGTTTCCTGAACCGGGCTCTGGTGGTGACATCCCCTCACGCTCACAGTTTGCCCTTACAAAAACCAGCTTCGAAGAGGTCTTTCCGCGTGAATTCTGGAGAGATGTTGTTGACAGGGTCGCGGTGGAAGTGCCAGACACGCTTCTTCTAGCCGAAGCTTTTTGGCTCATGGAAGGATACTTTGTCCGAACGCTGGGTATGCATCGGGTATACAACAGTGCTTTTATGAATATGATGCGTAATGAAGATAATGCGAATTACCGTTCAGTTATTAAGAATACACTTGAATTTGACCCTGAAATACTTCAACGATTTGTGAACTTCATGAACAACCCCGATGAAAAAACGGCGGTGGATCAATTTGGCAAGGGGGACAAATATTTTGGTATATGCCTGATGATGTCCACATTGCCCGGATTACCCATGTTTGGACATGGTCAGGTGGAAGGGTATGCTGAGAAATATGGGATGGAATATCGGCGCGCATACCTGCAGGAATATCCCGATCAGGATCTGATTGATCGTCATCAGCGCCAGATTTTTCCATTATTGCATCAACGCAGCATATTTGCCGGTGCAGAACAATTCCGTTTGTATGATTTTTACACGGATTCTGGTTCGGTCAATGAAGATATTTACGCTTATACCAATGGCATTGGAAACCAAAAAGGGTTGATTATTTATCACAATCGCTATGCATCCACATCTGGATGGCTTAAACATTCCTCTGCATATCTGGATAAGAAATCCGGGAGTCTGATCCACACGTCATTGGCAGATGGATTGGGTTTATACAATTCCCCACAATTCTTTGTGATCCTGCGGGAAAAATTTAATGGAATGGAATACTTGCGGAACTCTCAGGATCTTCATAATAATGGGCTTTTCCTGCAGTTAGGAGCATATCAGGCATACGCCTTTACAGACATGGAACAGGTCGAAGAGGATCCATATGGGAACTGGAGAAGGCTGCATGATGAATTGCAGGGAAGACCAGTTAAAAATATACTAGAGGAATACAACCTATTAAGATACCGTTCCATCCTTGGTAAACTATCAAATTTGTTGTCAAAAGATAATCTGAGTATCCTTAATTACCAGTCAAGTTATTCAGATAAATCCGCATCATTCAGAAGTATCCTCGCTTCATTTATTTTTGAATACACTTCCATAAAAGGAATAATCCAAACTAATCCTGAAGATCTTCTGAATGGATTAATGAAATCCGTTCAGAATTACCGGAAATTATGTGAAGGATTTCCACCTGCATTATTCCACGCATCTGGTGAATACCGAAAACTTATGCTGGCAATGAATTTTGACAAGCTGGATGAATTTTCTATGCTAAAGGATTGGATTATTCTGCTATGCGCAAGCATGCCCGATCTTGCAAATGATCTCTTAACGGTTTCTCATGGCAATGGAATTAATCACATTCCTCTCCACATTGCAATCAAACAGAGCTTCGTTGATTATGGGACGATTGAAGATCATAGCTGGTATCACATGGAATTGTTGAGCAGCTCACTGGAAGCCATGAAAATCCTGCACACCCTTCCAGAGTCCTCAGACAAATTTTGGGAAGGTGTGATAACTGATTCCCGCAATGAATATATTCTTGGTATCAACTATGCCGATGAAATTCGCTGGTTCATCAGCGAGCGCATGGAAGCATTTTTGATGCAGCTATCAAGAACTCTTCTGCTTTATACACCATCTACCCACATTGATCAGACAGTATTTTTCGAGAATTGTATATTAGCGATGCATCGGTTCAAGAGAGCCAAATCGAAAATGAAGGCTTCTGAATATCAGGTTGATAGATTTCTTTCATTAATGATAGAAAAAGATGGGATTTAATCTGGATTTATATTCTTTATGCATCTAAGGTAAGTTGTTTCAAAAACATCTTTTGCCTGTAATCCGGATCGTATACTCCTGATATTCTGAATTTTCTTTAAAGCACGGTTCATGATTACCTGATCTGTCGCAAGTTCAGTTAAATAGACAGCCTGAGCAGCGTAGGCAATATTGTTTCTGGGTTCTATCCGGTCAAATTCATCAAAAAACCACCCGCAAGATGTAAACATCCACTGCCTGGCTACTTGCGCTTTCATAAGCAAACTTAATACATCTTTATCCTTTGTGGAAATTTGCTTACCAAACCAAACAACACAAAACTCGTCCCAACTCTGTTCTTCCAACATTACCTGGATGTACGCGTTCCGCACCGCGAAGGGATCTGGATGATACTTTTGGATCATTTTTTTATATGATTGATCCAACAAGCTTGCAATGGCATTCAGCCCATCCCGCATTGGTTGTTTCCATGAGCTACCGGGAGTACAAGGACATTCTTCTTTCCAGCGATTCACACCATGATGGCAGCTCCAGGAGGTGTCTTCATGTATTTTTACTGGGGTTAATTCTGAAAACTCTTTTAATACTCTGCCTGGATAGCTGATTTCAATTCCATGGTGAGGAATTGTATTTTGTGTGAGATGAGCTAAAAACCGGTCACGAAATCGCTGGTGATGACCATACAACTCGCCATCTGAGGCAACGGTAATGAGTTCCTTGGTCTGGCTTCTGCCATTTGTGTAATACGGCAGTATATATTGAATCAAGAATTGATCCGCATTTACCGTTGATCCCGGGTCAAAACTCACACGGGTGCTAATATCCATCTGATAAAAAAAGACAGCAATGGATAATCCGTTGCCCAGATTTACTTGGTAAGGCTTTCTGACATCCAGATTCTCTTCATTTGCCTGCCAGGGAGCCAGAATCGTGTACTTAATTCCCCGCTCAGCCAGCAAACGTAACGTAACCATATCAACCGCGGTTTCTGGCAGCCACAAACCCGCAGGCTGATGCCCAAAACGGTGGACAAAATCTGCTATGCCCCACTCCAGCTGGGTGATTTTATCCATTTTATTTGCCAGTGGCAGGATGGTATGGTTGTAAGACTGCGCCATCCCATTACCGACACCATAGGCTTCATAATTGTTCTTTTCCTGTCGCAGGATACTGTTATAAACACGGTGATCGTATCCCTCCATCCATTGCATTAAGGTGGGACCTATATTGAAGCTAATCTTGCTGAAGTTGCCTAATTCCGCGTTAGGTTTATAACATTCAGCGTGTATCTTTTCATTCCAGTTCTGATATGGCGATGTTCCTGTTTCGGTAGGGATTTCCCCGGTGAGTACATCCTGCCTGGGAGGTTGGTAGAAATGACCATGAACAATCAGATGTTTTGTGGTCATCTTTGGCGGTTCTTTCTGACATTTTTTGATCTCTTCGCAGGTATTTGAAGATAATCGATTTTTTGGTTAAATCTCGCTGCCATGATACCAAAATTCTTAGGAACCGAATCAACCGCGCAAGTACGATCGGCTGCCAGATAATCGAGCCAGAATGTTGAGAATGGGAACACTTTTACCATACTTTCAAGCGTCACGGTAAGAATCCGAAGGTAAGCAGAAGACAAACCAAAATAAATATTCTTCAATCCGAGTTGATTTCTAATTGCTAACACAATTTCCTTCACAGATAAAGCTTCAGGTCCCCCAACTTCGATAATCTTCCCTTTCATCTCATTTTCCAACAAAATCCAGAGCAAACAGTTGATCAGGTCCTCCCGCCAGATCGGCTGGATGTGAGTTACACCATCATCTGGGAGAATGACAAATGAGCGGAATCTTGAGAGAATGACCTTCATTCCCTCAGTAAAATGATCTCCCGCGCCATAAACAATTCCACTTCTCAGGATCGTATAGGGTACATTGGATGAGCGGATTGTATTCTCACAGATCCCTTTGGCTTTTAACACAGGAAACGCTGATGCTCTATCAGCACCCAGATGGCTTAAATAGATCAGGTGCTTTATGCCAGTCTCTTCTGCTGCTTTTGTAATTACCTGCGTTGTTTGAATATCAGAATCTAGCAAATTTGCTTTGCTGCCCTGAAATTCCCCTGTTACCAGGTGAAAAACACAGTCGACATCTTTCATGGCAGCCCTAACTCCTCGTTCATCTAGAAGGCTGGATACAACTACATCGATTGGCACACCTTTGGGTAATTTGGGCGATTCTTTTGTAGGGCGGATTAATGTACGAACAGCATATCCGTTAGAAATAAGGTGCCGGATCAAAGATTGACCAATAAATCCGGTACCGCCTGTTACAAGAATCATAGGATTGATTATAGCAGAAGGCTGTCTGAAATTCTCTGGCAAATATATTGCACCAATATGGTTCAGTATTCCACAAAGAAAATGAGGGCAAAATTTATGCAAACCCTGCCTGTTCCTATGAACAATTCCCGTGTTGGTTTTCACTATTATCCAGATGCAGATCATTATCGGGAAGCTGATCTGCAGAAATGGCTTCCAGTCTTGAAATCGCTGAACGCCTCCTGGTTGGTCTTGCAGGCACCGGTTGATCGAGCCATTCCAGAAGACTTTATCAAACTTCTTGTGTCCAACAATATAGAGCCGGTAATTCAATTTCAACTTAATCCAGCAAATCCTCCTCTGGCATCTGATTTAGACGTTCTTTTTTCCGCGTATAAATCATGGGGTGCTCACTACCTGGTACTATTTGATCGCCCAAATATGCGAAAGTCCTGGTCATCAGCTACATGGACCCAGCAGGATCTTGTGGAACGATTTTTAGATCGGTTTATTCCCTTTGCATCATTGACCATCAGTAAAGGCTTAATTCCTGTCTTTCCTCCTCTGGAACCAGGTGGAGATTATTGGGATACCACCTTCCTCAAAGCAGCACTCGATTCAATGATCCGCCGTGGTCAGCAGCAAATTCTGGATAACCTGGTGCTTTCAGCCTACGCCCATCTGAACGAAAATGGATTGAATTGGGGCGCGGGCGGACCGGAACGCTGGGCAGGCGCAAAACCCTATCACAACTCTCCAGACAACGAAGATCAGCGTGGATTCCATATTTTTGATTGGTATGAGGCTATCGCCAAAACTACGCTGCAAAAAGAAGTACCCATCCTTCTATTGGGTGTCTCTCCTAAAATTCCATCAACTCAATCAAAAGATTTTTCACGCGCGCTGGATGCCACCTGGCAGGCACAGAATTATCTCTCAATTTATCAATTGTTAAATCGAGAAAAAGTGAATTCTCCCGGAGCGGTGGAGAAAACGCTTGACCCGATGCCAGACCCGGTGATCGGATGTAATTTTTATTCGCTGTGCGCTGATGCTCAAACAAAAGATATTGCGCTAGCGTGGTACAAATCAGAGGCAGAACCCGCTCCATTTGTTGAAGCTATTAAAACCTGGCTGGGTAAAAGAAAAGTTACCACCAAGACGGTTCTTGAAGAACAGGATCCTGCCACCCATCCCATTTCTCACTATCTCCTCTTACCAAGTTATGAGTGGGGTATTTCAGATTGGCACCTTGAAGCTGCCCGTCCATTCATCAAAAAACATTCTCCAACCATAGGTTTCTCTCTGGCTGAAGCCGCCCTGGCTGCAAAGGTTACAGTGGTTGGTGGTCCTCAAACTTTTTCTGATGAGGATCTTGTTGATCTTGAAAAGAAAGGCTGCCAGGTAGAGCGTATCAGCGGCGATGGCACTAGTATTGCATCATTACTTGCAGAGAGGTGATCTATGAACATGACCCAAGCAGTAGTTCAACATACTCCTTTAACTGCCCGAATGCCAATTTTAAAAGTGATTGGTCTGGGTGGTGGCGGATGCAATGCCATTAATCGAATGGTTGAATTGGGCATTCCGGGTGTCGAATTTATTGGAGCCAATACCGACCATCAGGCGTTGGAAGCGTGTCTTGCACCTACTCGCATACAAATGGGGCCTAAGGTCACTCGGGGTTTAGGATCAGGTGGAACTCCATCCATTGGTGAAGCGGCAGCAGAAGAAAGCGCACGCGAAATAGCCCGTGCCCTTGAGGGAGCGGATATGGTGTTCCTGACCGCAGGTATGGGTGGGGGTACTGGAACTGGGTCAATTTCGGTAGCTGCAAAAATCGCCAGGGCTCTGGGTGCTGTTACCGTTTCGATAGTAACCACTCCATTCTCATTTGAAATGGGAAAAAGGCAAAAAAATGCCAATGAAGGTTTGGGAAAGCTTCGTCCGTTTTCGGATACGTTAATCACTGTACCAAACGATAAATTACTCTATGTGGCTCCCCGGGATCTTCCCATGGAAGTTGCTTTCAGACTGGCAGATGATGTATTACGCCAGGGCATCCAGGGGATAGCAGAACTGGTGACTACTCCGGGAATGATTAATATCGATTTTGCACATATTCGTAATGTGATGAAGATGGGTGGCGGTTCGCTCCTCTCTATGGGACAGGCTGAAGGTTACGAAAAAGCAAAGAATGCAATTGACCAGGCACTCCATCATCCCTTCCTTGAATCTGCCAATCTTGATTCTGCGGGCGCGATTATTGCGAATTTCACCGGTGGACCCGATCTAAGTTTCTTTGAGGTAACCGAAGCATTGAATTATTTACAGGAAATGACCGGTAATCAGGCTGAGATTATTCCCGGCTTCATAACCGATGACCGAATGCTGGACCGTGCTCAGGTAATACTGGTAGTGACCGGTTTGGGCGGCACCGCGATTGATAAGGAATTATTCTCCCCACGCCCTGTCGCTGAACCGATTATAGAACAAAACGTTAATTTTGAAGTATCCAATGATGCGGTTGTTCAGGAAGCTTATATGAAGATTGATTTTTCTGATCCCTCACAGCCTCAGGTCTCCATGGAGACTCCTGCTCTACCAAATAACCTCGATTTACCGGCGTTCCTTCGTAAAAGATCCAGGACCAATTATCAGGGAGTATAGCGATGGATGCTAAGACTATCAGCGGAATATGCGAACAGGTATATCGCAAATATCCTGAAGTAAAAGGCTCAAGACCTAAATTGCAGCCTTTGTCAAAAGGATCTGTATCGCAGCATGTATTGATTTTTACCGGAAAATCATCAACAGATAGTGGTCGTAGTCTCTCCCACACTGTCAGGGTGGTAGTTAACGGAGATGGTAAGATCGTAAAAATGAGTTCATCAAAATAGTGAGGTAATTATGAGTATCCTTGGAAATATCCGTAAAATTGAAGCGTCGTTTTGGGGAACAATCATAAACTTAATGACCAACTCATCGACATTTCAGTCGATGATTAAGAAAAGTTTTGAGCTTGTAAAAGACCATGAATTCTTGTGGCTGGCGGGATTAATCCTTGCCTGGACTGCCGCCGGGCTTACAGTCGGATATTTTTTCGGGTTTGATGGATTAAGATGAAAAAGGTCTGGCTTGAAGCCAGACCTTTTTTCTAGTTTATTTTCCAGCCGTATACATCTTTTCAACAACATCCCAGTTTACGACACTCCAGAAGGCTTTAATATAGTCTGCCCGCCTGTTCTGATAATTCAGATAATATGCGTGTTCCCACACATCAATTCCAAGAATTGGGGTATGACCTTCCATAAGTGGGCTGTCTTGGTTTGCGGTAGAGTAAACCTGCATTTTTTTCTGGTTATCCAATACAAGCCATGCCCACCCTGATCCAAATCTGGTTAAACCAGCCTGGGTGAATTTTTCCATAAATGGGTCAAACCCACCAAAAACTGCATCAATTTGTTTTGCTGTATTTCCGATCGGAGTTTTGCTTCCACCCGGAGTTAACCATTCCCAGAAGAGACTGTGGTTGAAGTGACCCCCGCCGTTATTCCGGACAGCCGTTCTGATGGCTTCCGGTACTTGATTTATCTCTTTTAAGATATCTTCAATTTTCTTTGCCTGCAGTTCAGGAGCGTTTTCAAGAGCTTTATTCAGGTTCGTTACATAGGCTGCATGATGCTTGTCATGATGAATTTCCATGGTCCTTGCATCGATATGCGGTTCAAGTGCATCAAATTTATACGCTAATTTTCCAACTTCAAATGTCATTTTATCCTCCATATAATTACTATTATTATCTTATTTATCCTTATTATCTCAATCCTGAAGATAAGTTGCTACAGCTTGTATAAGGTATATAAAAACACCGCAATCTATTAATTGCGGTGTTTTTATTTGCACGGGTGGGTCTTATGGCGCTACATTGATTGTTTTGTATACAGTATTATTACTCTCATTACTTTCAGGTACCACATTGCCCACATCAGCCACGACTCTTGTTTTTAAATTGCTGTAAGGACTGGGGAATGTGTACAAACAAGTGACGGTCTGCCCGCCCCTGGCATTATTATCCATCGCCCAGGTGCATCCCGCGGGAGCGCTATCACTCTGAAAAAACTGGATGGTGTATGGACCAGTTTTCTTATTGCCATTGTTATAAACAGCGACAGTTATCTGGCATGGAATATCGGCTTTCGGTGAACTGCAGATTTGGAAATCTGTTACCTCAATCTCAGCTATAGGTTCCGGTGTGTCCGTTGCTTCCCGCACTCTGATTTTAACCCAGAAAGGGTCTTTTGCTGATGTGTTGATACCGAAATTTGCCCCGTCAGCATCCCGCAACAGGAAGAAACCCTGGTATGTGCCTCCCTCGTCCGGCGCAATCAGATCTACACTGACATCCACTGTCATTCCAGGAGCAATGGAGGAGCTGGTCAGTTGGACTGAATTCGGTGCCCCCATTCTGTCACCGTGCGAGAATACCAGCCGATAGCCCGAAGTCCAGGTGCAGGTACCAACATTTTCCAGACGCCAGGTTTTTGTAAAATCAGCTCCTGCATTGATTCTTTCATCGTCTGGAATGGTGATATCGGCGATGAAACGCGCCGCATTGCAGGGCTTGGGCGTAGGCGTTATAGTTGGATTAGGGGTATTGGTTGAAAGAACCTCTGTAGAAGTCGGGTTTACAGGTTGCGTAGGCTGCTCATCAGCTGTTGGATTTTGTGAACCGCCTGCCATGGCAGTTTGGGTTTGTTCAATGCCGATCGCAGTGATCGTTGCAGCCAGGTCTACACCCGTAGGTGTCGGAGTACGATTGCCACCTATACCCGGAAAATTGCAGGCTAATGCCAGAATCACAGGAAGCACCAAAATGTACAGGAACCTGATTGGTTTCATAATCTTCTCCTCGTAGAATGATTTACACATCATCATTACTGAATATGACGTATTACATCTGATTATTTTTCAAAGTATATGATATACATTATAGGAACTTTTGCGGATAAATAATACAAATATTTGGAAATGTTATGCTCTATCTGTTGATTGTCTCTCTCATCTGGGCATTTTCCTTTGGTCTCATTAAGACCAATCTTGCCTCCATCCATCCTGTGCTGGTTTCATCCATCCGCTTATCCATTGCTTTATTGGTATTCCTCCCCTTTCTCAGATTATCCAAGGTGCCGGCACAACTAAAACCTCGTCTGTTGATCCTCGGTGCGGTTCAATATGGGTTGATGTACATTTTCTATAACATTTCATTTCAATATCTGAAGGCTTACGAAGTCGCCTTATTCACCATATTTACTCCCATTTACGTGACTCTGGTCAATGACCTCGATGCGCGGAAATTTATCCCATTCCGATGGATTACATCCATACTGGCCATTATTGGCACAGCAGTCATTGTCCAGCTTGGATTTAATCGCCCCGGTCTGCTCATTGGCTTTCTGGTTTTACAACTTTCCAATCTTAGTTTTGCTTTCGGACAGGTTTTTTATCGTAAATGGATGAAAAACTATCCGACCCTGAAAGACCATCAGGTATTTGCCATCCTTTATTTTGGTGGAGCTGCACTTACATTGGTTTTGTCTGCTGTTTTGGTTCCCCTTAATCAAATCACAATATCATCCGTCCAGATCTGGACTTTACTCTACCTCGGTGCCATTGCTTCTGGTTTCAGTTTTTTTCTATGGAATTATGGTGCCCGCAGAACAAATATTGGCGCTCTTGCAATTTTCAATGATCTCAAAATCCCGCTGAGCATAACTGTTTCGCTGCTTGTTTTTGGTGAAAAAACCAGTTTAAGTAATCTGTTAATTGGCGGATTAATTATCCTGGCTTCTCTTCTCATCAATGAATATTTAGAAAAGAAACAGGGCAAACAGGAAATCATCCATCAAAAATCATCGCTTACTGAATAATGTCAGGATTAGCATAATTTACCGGTTTTTTATCCACTTTTAGAGTTCAATCTATATAATTAAACTCAGGATACATCTGTTCACTTGTATCCTTGATTAATATGGTTATCAGATTTCTGCGCCGAAGTATTATTCGGATATCAATACTAAGTCTGCTTTTTATGTTTGGGACAAATTGGCAGCCGGGTATTTCTGCGCCCTTATCCCAATACCCCACTCCCCTCACTTGTGAGGCAAGCCCGGCCGTGCTTCAAACACTATGGCAGAATGAATACAACACCTTTCAATTTACTATCGGTGGATTTGGCGCCGAAGGTTATCTCGCTTATTTTGGTACCGATGCTGGTGGACAAAACCTGACCCCTGCTCATACCCCGGCTGTCTTTACTCCTGAGACAACCCTCACTGGCACCTATAAGTATTACCTGAACCTTGCCCACGCCACTCATCCTTCCGAATGGGTAACTTGCTATGAAATCTGGTATGACAGCGAACCCCCAGATATTGCATCTGCTTATGCGACTGTACCCGGGGTGACCAATGGCATCTGGCAAAACGCTGTCAACAACCCCACCTTCACGATCAATTTCACCGATACAGGTTCAGGAATTGCTTCATACTACTTATATTTTGGAGCGGATCCTGATGAAATTTCATCCGATCAGATATTGGGTTCCCCGGGTAACTTTACCCCGCCGGGTCCGCTGGCAGATGGTACATATTATCTACGCGCAAAGGGTATTGATTCTCTTGGTCAGGAATCCGATTGGAGCACGCTTTTTACTTTTCTTTTGGATACGCAACCTCCCGCCAATGTTACACCCCCCGCTGTCACAATTCCCCCCATGCAGGAATCTGATTATCATAATGAACCTTCGCCAGTATTTGATTGGGAGGATGCTTCTGGGGCTTCAACCTATGAAGTATATTGGGGCTCCGACCCACTCGGCACTTCGCCAACAACTTTAGTTGGACTGTCTGAATTTCAACCAGCTGTACCCCTGCCTGATAATGGTACTTACTACCTGCGTGTCAGATCGTTGGATGAAGCTGGGAATATTGGCGGCGATTTCGTCACCCTTTTTACCTACTTGTATGACGCAGAAGGTCCGGATGGTGTTATCTCTGTAACTGAAACAAATGGCTTGACAACCGGTATCTGTCAGGCGGTGACACGCAGTGCTATTTTTACCTGGAATTCGCCTGATCCTCCATCTGGTGCGCAGATTGCTGCCTACGATTATTATTGGGGAGAAGATCCTGCCGGTACAGGCACCGGTTCAACCACAGAAACAACGCTCTCCCTGTCTGTTCAGCCCGGTGGCAAACACTACCTGCGCCTATCGGTGCGTGATTATGCCGGAAACAATTCACCCTGGAACACAGTCTTCCAACTGTGCCATGGTCATAAGGTTGCCGCGTTTACACCCATATACACTGGTTACATCGGCATTTCAGTGCCCGACCCATTCGAAGCTGTGATTACCGTCCCCGAGAACGCGTACCCTGACCATTATTACCTGCGGCTGGTCCATCCGGCGGATGTCTCCCTGCCTGATTACCTGCCCGCTCCACCCCGAAACCATACACCTTTCCGCATCTACGCCGATACCTACTCGGACCTCTCGACAATTGGATCATTGAATGAAGGCATTCTGATCACAGTGCACTACACGGAAGAAAGCGTGCTGGCACTGCTTGAGAATACCCTAATGCTGTATCGTTATGCTGATGGTGAATGGCAGGAGATCAAGAACTCCACGCTGGATATGGAAAACAACGCTGTTACAGCCAGCACCAGTTCCATGGGAACATTTGTCTTAATGGGCACACCTGTTCCCGAGCATGAGCGTCTTCAGGTGAAATTCTGCCCGGTTCAATTTCCATCTGTTCTATTGACTGGCACAAAACAAACGATCCAGAGCATCCCCTGCCCATGGTCCATTCTGGACGCGCGATACAACGATGCCGGCTGGCACGTAACCGTGGAGGCAACAGATTTTGAAAACACCATCGGACAAAAAATCATCCTGTCGAATTTATCGATCCAGGTTCCCCAGGCTACCATCACAACAGAAGTTGGCTCGGGAATCCCATCCAGCCTGGTAGATGAGCACACGCCATTCGTAGCCGGCGGGATGAACATTATTAACATGGCGCAAGGCGCCAGCGGAGGCAGATTTATTATCCGTCCCCGCTTCCAGTTGGAAATTCCAGCAGAAACTTATGAAGGTGCATACCAGAGCACGCTGACCATCACTATTATCTCAGGACCGAATTAAATGGATAATCAAACTAAACTGGTTTTCACAATAGTATTAATTCTCATGTTTTTGGTCATTCCGTTCACAGTTAATGGGCAAAATATATCATTCAGTGTGAAACCAGAAAACCCAAACATTGGGTACTTTCAATTTACAATGAATCCCGGTGAGACCAAAGAAGATGCGATTATCCTGCTTAACTTTGCCGATAAACCGCAAAATTTTATCGTCAAACCTGTGGATGGCTACACCGCGGATGGTGGAGGTATCGCATATTCATTTGATTACCCCAATAAATTAAGTAAATGGGTTACTACTCCAGATGAGGGACAGTACCGCTTATTGGGCTCAAGGATACAAAGAATTCCCTTTTCTATTACTGTGCCTGAAGGAACTCCGCCGGGGGAATATTATCTTGGGATGTTGACTGCAATTGATGAAAGCAAAGCCACGCCCGAACCAACCATTGCAGGTACAGAACAAAGTTTTCGCGTGAAAATTGTTGGGCAAGTAGCAATCGCTATAGTAATAACAATACCCGGAGAGAAAAAATGTAATGTACGAATTACAGACATCAATCAATCCATTCTTTCTGGCCGGTGGAGTTTACGCGCAAGTATGATCAACCAGGGAAATGTCCATTTTGCAGGTAAGGGAAATATTTCACTAGTTGATATTGCCACCAACCAATTAGTATTTGAACAACCCATTTCCATCGGTTATTTTGTTCCAAATACTGAAATGCTCTTTCCGCTTGATTTCAGCTTCCCCGAAAATGGATCTTACCGGGTCACCTATGATGTTTCTGATCACAATTTTCCTGGATGCAAATTATCTTATGAGAAAGACATAGTGGTCGGCAGTGAACTTAAGGATGTTTATATAGAACAGGCGACAAGAATTGCAGTTTCTTTACCTACCCCGTCTCCTTCACTGTCTCCGACCCAGTCAGATCAGACCAGCCAGGAGATTCGATCCATGGAAACACCAATGTGGCTCTTGTGGATTAGTATAATCATTTTCATAATAGGTGCAGGCTTGGCGATTTATGCAATGAGTGTGATAAGGAAGCGTAAATAATTCATAAATTCGCAAGACTCTGCTAATTTTAACAATTAATCATCCGATAACAAAACCAGACAATAAACCACTAATCATGTTGGGTTTATGCGGAGGATCGGATGAAAAAACTTTCAGCTTTACTAATCGTTTTAGCCTTATTACTGGCAGTAACTCCAGCTGTACTTGCAGATGATGGTAATGGAGACATCACTGTTACAGGCAATGGATACTCAATTGCCATTCAGGATTTTAACGTACCTGTTACCATAAACGGTTCTGACCAAACTCTTACTTATGAGACTTTTGCAACTGATTGGGTGGCAAAGGACATGAGCGGTACGGGTCTTGGATGGCATTTACTAATAAAAGCTACAGATTTCACCTGCGTTTCTGGAGCTTGTTCAACTGCTCCGACCACTCCAATTGATCGTACGGTACTACCCCTTGTATATGCCTACGACCAACATGCCAGCAATCAATTTTCTACCCTTTCATTCAAAATGCCAGATACAGATATTGACTGGGTTGATGGACAATGGGGTGTGGAGGATGGTGGAGTAAATGACTATACGCCAAATTCTATGGGTGGTTTCGATACTGTAGCCTATAAAGCTCTGACTGCATCTGATCAACAATTCGTGAGTGCTGCATTGGATGAAGGTATGGGTACATATAACCTGGATCCAGATTTCCAG
The DNA here is from genome assembly GCA_964600595.1 of uncultured Leptolinea sp. Taxonomy (GTDB): domain Bacteria; phylum Chloroflexota; class Anaerolineae; order Anaerolineales; family Anaerolineaceae; genus DAIOEK01. The sequence continues at coordinate 119 of CAZRKL010000019.1, read as the reverse complement.
GTGTGGGTACCAGCAGAACTTTACGCTGGTGTATACCGGTCAATCATTACCGTAACCATTGCATCTGGTCCTACATACGTAGCTCCGTAAACATAGTTGTACAATAAGCAATTCTTCAG
>CAZRKL010000018.1:0-27466 GCA_964600595.1 uncultured Leptolinea sp. | reverse complement strand
GTCTAATTCAATGGCAACTAACAATGTCGGATCTGTGTCATTAAGATCGTAGACAACATTCGTTACCGCATAACCACTCACGTCATCGGTCGCGTATCCGCCGGCATTTTCTGCAATTGTATTTGCAGCAGCGAAGGCATAAGTTGAACCGATGAGCACAAATACGAGCATGAGTACGATGAGGACCTTGATATTTTTTATCATTCTTTTTCTCCCTTTCCTAAACCGGATCATTCCATGCTTTTGGTTCGCAAGTCGATTCGGTCAAGCTAATGATGACTTGTTCAGTTATGATTCCTTATCGGTCAATTAGCCTAACGCTGAACTAACCTTACAATTTTGTAAGGTGGAGAATTTCAATATCTTGAGCTAGGTATAAAATGAGAAAGGGAAAATTCTATGGAGAGCAGCCAGCAAAATGGGTTATTCAGCGTAGAAATATCGATAAACCGTACCTTCATTTTCAACTAAGTAGAAGTGTTTTGAATCACGGAATGTGTGTAAGATCATCGTGTTGTGACGGTTTGCGATTTTAGCCAGTTCATCTATGTTTACCACGTCAACTATCATGATTGATTTATCCCAACCAGATATTGCTGTTTCGATGATGATTTGTCCATACTTTAGTCGAATATATCCATTTCTGTCTACTTTCGACAGATGATCGATATACAACCATAAAATTACTACTGCGCACAAAGATATCAGCATGCCTAATATGGATAATGCCCGAATGAGCTTGACACTTATTTTTGTGCCGAGGAAATTAATATCCTTTTCTACCATCAAAGGGTTATCAATGGAATTTTCCCTCGATAGAAAAGATGGTTTTGTTTCTGAGCTATTACCTGATAGATAAAACTGAACATCATCCAGTTTAAAGTATAAAGGCTGGGTGTACATATCTCGAAATTGAACACCCGCAAGAATTCCTTCTACTAAAATTTCAGATTGAATAATTACGGAATATATGCTGTTTCGAACCCCGGTCTCTTCTTCAATCCCCCTGATCATGGAAATCAGGTTGCACAGATCTAAACTGGCGTTATTTACAAAACCTACGGCATTAAAACTGTTACGGGGAGAAAGCTCAAGAGTCTTCTTCCAACCCGTTTTATCATTTTGTATGACTGCTGAAAGTGCGTTGGTACCTGAAATAAACTCAAGGTCAGGACCATTAAATGAATAAGAATATTGAAAATCCACCACACAGGCAGATTTCAAATAAACAGGTTCTCCTGTTTCCACCTGTCCATCATCGTACACGGTTGTTGATCCATTTGCGCTGTAAGAAAAAACACCTGTCTGTTGATATGGAATGGGAGCAGCCTTATCCATTACTGGTTTTGTAAAAGAGAAAATAGTAAGTACCAAAAAGAGAAAAACAAAAATGCTTAAACCATATAAAACATACTCCAGTATGCCAATGTTGCTTTTCCGTTTTCTTTTCCTTTTGGGAGGTGTTTTTTCTTGATCAGATTGCATAACCATGGAGAAGATTATGCCTCCTCCTAAAACAAGGGTAACCAGAGCCATGTTCAAGGGTTTACGCAGCCAGAATATCTGCTGGCCGACCTTTGGAATAAATAACCACTGCTTGCCCAGTATCTGCGTACGGTCAGGTCTGGTATTATCAATCCAGCTATTATTGTCGCCCTTAAGAATATACCTGCCAGATTCTTCGCCAATGATCCGATGGATAACGTAGGCTTCAATTTGATTGTCGCGATAAGTGACAACATCGCCCACCTGGTAGGAGGATGCTTGAGCGATGATAACCAGATCGCCTCGATGATAATCTGGCTCCATGCTGTTTCCATTTACAATAACATATTCTACCCGCCCACCAAGGCTGCCTGGCGCAAAAAAATACCATATGGCGAGAAAACAAACAACCATAAGCAGGTTGATGAAAATATTTGGCTGCCTATTTAAATGCATCACGCTCCTTATGCCTTTTAGCTTAACAAATCATGTAAAATTATGAATAAACAAAAGATAAAAATTCAATAAGTTCCAGGTAAGTTTAAATATTAGGTACACAGAGTAAATCAAATCGTTCACAAAATCTTATTGAAGGATTTCCTGGAGTATATGGATTAATGAGAAATTATGATTGAATATTACCTGGTAGGTGGAGCTGTCTTATTAATACTGAGTGTTGCAGCCAGCAAAATTTCAGATAGATTTGGCGTTCCCGCTCTTCTAATCTTTCTGGTTATTGGGATGCTCGCTGGTTCTGAAGGTATCGGGGGTATATATTTTGATGATCCATATCTTGCGCAAACTTTAGGAACGATTGCATTAATCGTGATTCTTTTCTCAGGTGGATTGGATTCTACCTGGGTACATTTTCGAGAGGTGCTGCCTGCTGGAATAACCCTTGCTACATTGGGGGTGATAACCACTGCGCTGATCCTTGGCTTTTTTGCTCATCTCATCATGGATTTGTCTCTGTATGAAGGATTTCTGCTTGGCGCGATTGTATCATCAACCGATGCGGCCGCGGTCTTTGCGATTTTGCGATCAAGGGGAGTTTACCTTCCGGGAAAGCTCAAACAACTTCTTGAATTAGAGTCGGGCAGCAATGATCCCATGGCGGTTCTGCTTACCATCACTTTTGCGCAATTAATTAAGAATCCTGCTCTCTCGCTGGTTGGACAAATCCCTGCGTTGTTCATTCAATTGGGTTTTGGATTAATCACCGGGATAATAATTGGCAAATTTGCTTTATTTGCCATTAATAAAATGAAACTTGGCTATTCCGGCCTATATCCGGTATTAACAGTCGGAATTATTTTATTCGCTTTTGGAATCACTAACATCATTGGCGGTAGCGGCTTTCTGGCTGTCTACATCACTGGTTTAACCATGAGCCGATCTGATTTTCTACATAAGAAAAGTATGGTCCGCTTTTATGACGGCCTCGCCTGGCTTATGCAGATAACTATGTTCCTTATGTTGGGTTTATTAGTTTTCCCATCCCGGATGATAACTTATTGGCTCCCAGCATTGGCTATCGCGTTGATCCTCATCATAATCGCCCGCCCGTTGGCGGTTTGGTTACTATTACTACCTGCTAAATTCACCTCGTCGGAGAGGACTTTTGTGTCCTGGGTCGGATTAAGAGGCGCAGTCCCCATTATTTTAGCGATTTATCCAAGGATTATGGACCTACCAAATTCTGATCTGTTTTTCAATGTTATCTTCTTTGTGGTGATGACATCTGTCTTAATCCAGGGAACTTCCATCCCGAAGATGGCAAAGTTACTTAAGGTGGCTGCTGAACCTGACGAGGTTACAAATTATCCCATTGAGCCTGTATCCGGGCAAGAGTGGCCAGGACAATTGCAGGAGATACCCATACCATCAGATTCATGGGTCGTGGGCAAGGCGATCTACGAGGTGAAACTACCGCAGGAATTTCTCGTGGTCCTTATTTCACGGGGTAAGGACTTTGTAATCCCGAATGGTAGTGTCGTATTCCAGGCGGGGGATAAAGTATTAGGCTTGTCAGTAGGAGATATCCACGAAAGGGTAAAGGCATGTTTTGAGAGTGTTGTTCCGCGATACGCCAATGAATAGAATAGATACTAAAAAACAGGCTGCCAAAAGGCAGCCTGTCGCTTAAAAGCACCCGAAAAAGCTAGTTTGAAACTCTAAAATGCATTATCTGGTTTCCAGATCTTCCAAACTTTTCCAGCCAGATCCGGACCAGGGGTGAGGGTTGGTTTACCAGGCTGCCATCCAGAAGGAGTGACTTCACCAGTTTTAACGACATGCTGGAAAGCCTGTACCTGCCGGATAAGTTCTGATACGTTGCGACCTACTTCAGGAGTAAGCACTTCCATCGCGCGAATAACAAAATCAGGATCAATGATAAATCTTCCGCGAATATCTACTCCGGCTTCTTCATCGTAAACACCATAAATAGTACCTACCCGACCCCCTGCGTCTGAGAGCAATGGGAACGGGACACCACCCGGCACCATTTTGGATAATTCTTCTTCCTGCCAAATCTTGTGTGAGAATCTGCTGTCTGTGCTCATCGCAAAGACTTCAACCCCCATCGCCTGTAATTCTTTGTATTTGACGGCAACTGCCGACAGTTCGGTTGGTCAGACAAAGGTGAAATCGCCAGGATAGAAACAGATGACGATCCATTTTCCTTTGTAATCTGACAACCTGATATTTTTAAATCCATTTCCAACCAGTGCGGCAAGTTCAAAATCTGGCGCTGGTTTACCTACTTTTGCTAACATCTTGGGCGCCTCCTTTAACGGTAATATGGTTTGTTCTGCGGCGACCGTTTCAACGGCAATCGGTCCTTTGGATGGTTTAACGCAACCTTCACTTTTTTCCACCATTGGTTCTCCTTTCTTTACGGGTGCTTATGCTGCTAAAATTATGTATATATTAGTATAACAATTATTTTAGATAATTTCTATCCGAAATGCCGATAAAAAATATTACGGGATGAGACATCAACTTATTGGAACTGCCATCGGCATAACATGCTTTGAAATTACACTTTGATCAAATTCATCTTGATGAACTATTAATAAAAACTGAGATTCATCACAGTTTCCATTTTCCCAGCAATGGGGGCGGGTGGATTCAAATATTAAGCTGTCCCCTTGCTCCAGGATGAAGACTTGTTTATCAATGACGTATTTTATTTTTCCACGGATACAGTAGATCAACTCATGGCCAGGATGCATGGCGGGTGAGTTACAGACAGATTCACCGGGTTTTAGTGTAATTCTGAACGATTGAATGGATAAATTGAAGTATTTCTGGCATAAATTCTCAAGGACGCTTTCACCAAAATCTTCTTTTGTGGTGGATGAGGATTTTGTAAAGACAATCCGGCTTAAGTTGTTTTCAGACTGAAAGAGAGCGACGATGGGTACGCCTAGAGAGTTGGCGATTTGATGGAGAGTGTTTACAGAAGGGGATATTTTGCCATTTTCTACTAGACTGAGCGTATTAATATTTAACCCACTCATTTCAGAAAGTGTTTTTAGAGATATTGACCTTGCCTTTCTGATTGATTTTATCTGTTGACCAACATTTATCTTTTGCGTCGGATCTTGAGAGTAATCATACGAAGTTGCATTATTATCCATGGATCCACACTCCCCAATAAATGGAATATATTGATATAGATTATACCAATATAATTATAAAACATACCAATAAAATAATAAACCTACCCCAAACACTTTGGGGTAGGTTGTTTAGGGATAATCTGAAATTGCTCTTTATAAACCTTTGAGTAAATTACCTAATACCAATAATACCATTCCGATGAGAACGAACCAGAACGCGAATGGTGCCAGTGCTCCAATGACTCCAAATTGACCTAAAACACCTAATACCCCTAGAATGACGGAAATCCAGAAAACCAGATTGGTTGGTGGTGATAATTTCATCTTTGCCCTCCTTTAAGTATTTTTCAGATTACCCCATCACACCAGATGGTATGGCTATCATTAGTATAGCATTAAATATTCATGAAGCAAAACCATTAATTATTGATTGGCTCTTTGGTCAGGGCTAAAGGTTTTTGAGTGAAGAATAACAGGAAGGCGACCAATCTTATGGATGCTGCGACCAATAAGCCACCAGGTAATCCAATTGTGTCTGCCAGGTAGGTGCCAATCATGGGAGATAAAACGGCAGAAAGGTACTGCAGGCTCTGCGCGAACGAGACAAATGTGGCGCTCTGATCTTGAGGAATAGTTCTCATTAATTCATCGAAAAAGACCAGATCAAGACCAGCCTGGAATATTCCCGCCAATCCCGCTAGAACAGCTACCAATTCAACTCTGCCAGAAAAAGCCACCAGGGCAGGATAAACAGATAATCCAAATGTTGTCCAAAGGAGAACCGTCCGGGTACCTTTACTTCTTGATCGGTTCACCCAGAAGAAATATCCAATGATCATGATGGCTGTGGAAGAAGTGCTGATAATCCCGATCCAGGTGTCAGATGCCTGAAGGGTTCGCACATAAAAGAGGGGTAATAATGGCGTCGCGAGGGAGATTCCCGATAGAAAGATAAAACGTCGAAATGCAAATTGAACAAATGGTTTTTCTGATTTGATTAATTCGAAGTATGCACGGATGGACTCACTGATTTTTTTTGTTTTATCTATGACTATCGGTTGTTTTGGAGGGAGCTCTAATTTGCTGGAAAAGTAAAAACTGATTAATCCGCCTATCGATAAAGCCAGAAAGACGATTTGATAGTTAAATGGGAAGCCAATCTGATCCAGAACACGACCAACAATAACAACTGCGATCGCCGTGGTAAAACCCATAATTGACCAGCGCCGGCTCATGAGTTCGAACCGTCCCTGTGGACCTGCCACCTGACTCATAACGACACTAAACAGGATACTTACCACGGTTTGAGGAAGTGTTGCGGCAGCCCAAATAGATAATATGCCATAGATCAGGTATTCTCGAGGAATAATAAATGGCGCAATCCCGGTTAAAGCATAAGAAAGGACGACCAGTAGCCGTGCTGCGCTGAAATATGGAATGATGTTAGTACGAGTTTGAAGAAATCTCCCTACAAAAATAGCAAGGACCAAACCGGTGAGCGCCGGCATGGAGGTGAGCAACCCAATTTGAAAATTGGATGCACCCAGGCGGGTTAGAAATACTGGCAGGAATGGCGCTGCGGCATTTGCCAAACCAATCCCAATGGCGTCAATCTGGACGAAGAGGAAATTTTTCTTTTTTACCTCTGGTCCAATATTCGGGTTCGTGAACCAACGATATAAAAACACAATATTCTCTAATTATATAAAAATATTATTCCAACAATATTTATTCTAACCTGAATAGCAGATTAGTTCCTGATTTCTTGATCGAGCTTTTCTTCTGATTCTCTTATGAATTGCTGCGTGTACAATTGATAATAGTGACCGCGTTTATTCAATAATTCCCGATGTGTTCCATATTCCTGAATTCGTCCCTGGTCAATAAATAAAATCCGATCTGCTCTTCGAATAGTTGATAACCTGTGCGCGATGATGAAACTCGTCCTGCCTTCGGTAAGGGTCTCCATCCCTTTTTGAATCATCGCTTCGGTAAGGGTATCTACCGAGCTGGTAGCTTCATCCATAATAAATATCTCTGGATTTGCAAGAATCGCACGTGCCAGACTTATTAATTGCTTCTGTCCAACAGATAGTTGGTTGCCCCCCTCGCCAACAGCCTGATCGTACTGCTTCTCCAGCGTTAAGATAAATTCATGCGCGCCGGCTGCTCTGGCCGCAGATTCTACTTCAGCATCGCTGGCATTGAGTCTGCCATACCGGATGTTTTCACGGATTGAACCGGAGAACAGGTGTGGAGTTTGAAGTACCACCCCAATCCGTGATTGAATTGCATTCAGAGAAATATCTTTATAATCCATTCCGCCAATTTTGATAGTGCCGTTACGCGGCTCATAAAACCTGCACAGCAAATTTACAATGGTTGTTTTCCCACCACCAGTCGGACCGACCAATGCAATCTTTTCTCCTGGCTTGACGCGCAATGTAAAATCCTGCAAAACCGGTTTTTCGGCTTCATAATAAAAATCTACATGATCAAATTCAATTTCACTTAATATTGATCCTGGATGATGACTTCCCGGTTTTTCCTGGACGTCAGGTATCGCGTCGATCAGGGAGAAGATCCGTTCTGCAGAAGCAATCGCGTGTTGTAATTCCGCGTATACTCGCGCGAGGTCTTGGATAGGCCACATCATAAATACAATATAGGATACAAAAGCCTGAATTCCTCCTATGGTGATAAAGCCAGGTTCAATCTGATACCCGCCGTACCATAATACTGCCGAGAGTGCCAGCGAACTGATGATTTGAACCACAGGCAGAAACAGGGCGGAAAGCCAGGCTGCCCGAAAACCGGACCGGTACATGTCACCAGTGAGCAGCTTAAATTCTTCAAGGTTTTCTTCTTCGCGAACCAAAGCTTTTATTACCCTGACTCCGGTAATATTCTCATTGTATGCAGCGGTGATTTTTGAGTTTATCTTCCTGACTTTCCGAAATTGGACCAATATTCTTTTTCTTAGTTCGATTCCCGCGTACACGAGGATAGGAATGATGATTATCACGATTAGTGCTAATTTCCAATTTATCCTCAGCATAAAATATGCTGACGCGGTGACATTGATTACAGCCCAGGTGGAATCCACCAACCCCCAGGTGATCATATCTGAAACTCTTTCGGAGTCTGATGTCACTCGCGACATCATCCACCCGACGGGTGTTTTGCTATAGTAACTTAATGAGAGTTCCTGGAGATGGGCAAACATCCTGTTTCGCAAGTCGTAACGGATCTTTTCACCAAGCATGGCTACAACATAGATGAAAACAAAAACAAGGAGAGCCTGAACAATCAGTAACCCACCATACTCCAGCAGCAGCTTCTGAAGCAGTGGGACATTCTTCAGGACAATACCTTCATCAATGATTCGTTTGCTGAGAAATGTAAAGTAGCCATCCAGTATGGAGACAATTGCTATAGCCGACAAAAAAGTAATAAATGACCTGGAATGCGGTTTGATCAGCTCAACTATACGGCTGAAGGTCTTTTGTGTAAAAGATGAAGAGAACTCTTCTTCATCAAATTCTTCATAATCCGACATGTTTAATTTCCTCTTCAAGGGCAGCATCAATGCGTGTTTGTAATTCGAAAATCTTTTTGTACATCCCATCCTTGCGGATAAGGTCCTTGTGCGATCCTCGTTGAATGATCTTACCCTGATCAAAAACCAGGATCAAATTTGCCCCCATGATGCTTTGAATGCGGTGGGCAATAATAAAAGTGGTCCGGTTTTTCATCAGGTTTTCAAGTGCTGCCCGAATTACAGATTCGGTTTCCAGATCAACCGCTGAAGTTGAATCATCAAGGATGAGAATCCTTGGATTTTTTAAGAGTGTTCTGGCAATAGCAACCCTTTGCTTTTGCCCACCTGAAAGTGTTACACCTTTCTCACCAACAAGGGTTTTATAACCATTGGGGAAAGCTTCGATCACATCGTGAATGGCAGCGGAACGGGCAGCTTCGTGCACTTCTTCTGTAGTAACTTCTCTTCCAACACCATAAGTGATGTTTTCATAAATGGTTCTGGAGAATAAGAAGGGTTCTTGCTCGACAATTCCAATTTGTTCACGTAACAGTCTGCGGGAGTATTTGCGGATATCAACACCATCCAGCAAAATGGTTCCCTCCGCTGTATCGTAGAAACGCGGTAGTAAGTTAACAAGGGATGTTTTCCCTGATCCGGTGGATCCTAATAATGCGACAATTTCACCAGGTTTTACCTGAAAGGATATGTCCTTAAGAATTTCATGATCCTTTTCATAAGCGAATCCAACATTTTCGAAAGTGATTGCCCCTTTTATTTTGCCATCGGGTATGAACTCGGCAGTATCCAGATCTTCCCTCTCGTGCGTGATAATCTGGGTAACCCGCTGGTAAGATACCATACCAGTTGACGCTTGAACAATTAACCTGCCCAGGTTGCGCATAGGAAATACCAGGTAAACCACCAAACCTGCATAAGCCAGGTATGTACCTACTGTGATCTCTCCATTGATCGCCATCATTGCCCCAATATAGTAACCGGCTAACAATTGCATACCACAGAGGGTGTCTGAGATTGGCCAAAAGAGGGAATGCATTTTATTCAATCGTTTTCCACGTTTAAATTTTTCGGCATTATCTGCTTCAAACTTGGCGATCTCGTAATCTTGCCTTGCGTAAGCTTTTACAACCCGGACACCTGTCAGGTTTTCCTGCAGCGTTGTGGAAAGGGTGGCTTCCTGTTCCTGGTAGGCTTCGTACGCCGCGGTTACTTTCTTGAAGAAGAACAAGGAGACAACCAGAATGATGGGAATTACAATAATGGATATCCATGCCAGCTTCTGATTAAGATTTAGCATGGCGATAAAGTTGATTGTAAAAAGAAGGATGATGCGGCCAACCGCTATTGCCTGGTCGGCAAAGAACCTGCGCATTGCATCCACATCAGAGGTACATCTTTGAATTAATTCACCAGTGGCTGTCTCAGCATGGTAGCTGAAGCTTAATCGTTGAATATGGTCAAACAAGTAATTGCGTAACCGGCGGACAACTCCTTCGGCTGTTTTCGCTGCGAGTGACCCGCTGATAAAAGAACATCCGCCTTCAACAACGGCAAGACCGATAAACCCGACCGCAACCCATGGTATTAACTGGAAAAGACCGGGGGTTAAGACATCATCAATGAAATATCTCAACAGCAAGTAGGTGGCAGTTTTTGATAATGCAGAAAGCCCTACTGCAACAGTGGCAGCTAAGTAGAGCCAGTGGTACCCAGAGAGCATCCGCCATAATCCAACAAGGCGATTCTTGGAGATGGTATTTTTTAAATCATATGCAATTGTAGATGTAGCCACGATGTACTCCTGCGCTGAATTAATGCGCGGATGTCATTCTAAACGAATGAAGGCATTCCGTCAAACCAACCCAAATTATATGCTCACTAATCCGGCTATATTTTTCGTGTATAATAATTTCACTGTTTAGTTAACGATGCTCAGGAACTCACTTGAGCAGATGATTGATCAAACGCCTGATTTTCAAGCGGTTAGATCTTATAGAAAAATTGAATAAGCAGCACAATATTTAGCAAAACTGAATCATCGCCTAACTACTAATATGAAAATATTAGTTGGGTATTAATGGTTAGAAGTCGGCTCCCCAGATCGGAGGAATTATGGAATCGAAAATTATGGTTGTTGCGGCAATGGGAGATTGCGTTCATGTGGCTGGTATAAACCGCTTCATGAACTTGGCTGAACAAACTGGATGGAAAGTGGTTTATCTTGGACCCGCAGTACCGGTTACAGAAATATCTAAATCTGCAAGGGAAAATAAGGCTGATCTAGTTGCAGTTTCTTATAGATTAACTCCCGAGAATGGAGAAAAATTATTTGGAGAACTGGCTGAAGAAATGGATGATCTCTACCGTTCAGGAGTACGTTTCGCTTTCGGAGGAACACCCCCATTAGCTGAAAAGGCAGAAAAATTTCCCTTGTTTGAAAAGGTGTTTCGGGGAGGGGAAAAACCTGAAGTGGCGTTGAGCTACCTTAAAGGGGAAGGCCGTGGTGGTGATAAGAATGTAATCCCACCGCAAAAGGTAGTCGATCGAATTTTATGGAAGCAACCTTATCCTATTATAAGGCACCATTTTGGGTTACCCACAATGGAGGCATCTTTGGAAGGGATCAGACAGATTTCTGAAAGCGGCTGCCTGGATGTCATTTCACTTGGGATAGACCAGGATGCCCAGGAAAACTTTTTCCATCCCGAACGGCAGGATGCCGCCTCCCGTGGAGCGGGGGGAGTTCCCGTCCGAAGTCGGGAAGATTATGAAATGCTTTACCAGGCTTCCAGATTCGGTAATTATCCGGTGATGCGAACATATTCAGGCACCGATGATTTTATCCGTCTGGCAGAGATGTACATCGAGACTATCAACATTGCCTGGTGTGCAATTCCTTTATTCTGGTTTAACCAGATGGATGGCAGGGGACCCTGGAATTTAGAAGGATCAATTATTGAACATCAGAAAGTGATGAGCTGGTATGGTGAAAGAGATATTCCAGTTGAACTTAATGAACCCCATCACTGGGGAATGCGTGATGCCCCTGATGTTATTTTCGCGGTTAGTGCCTATCTCGCAGCCTACAATGCAAAGCGGCATGGGGTTAAAAACTATATCGCTCAATTGATGTTCAATAGTCCTCCCGGTCAATCTGATGCCAATGATCTGGCAAAGATGGCTGCGATATTGGAATTAATCCAACCGCTGGAAGATCATAATTTTAAGATTTGGAAACAAACCAGAACTGGTCTGCTCAGTTACCCTGTAGATGAAGCTGAAGCGATGGGACACCTCGCGGCATCCATCTATTTGCAGATGGCTTTGAAACCGCATATTGTGCATGTGGTTGGTCATAGTGAAGCACATCATGCAGCAACCGGTGCAGATGTAATCCAGGCAGCGAAAATTGCATCAAGAGCCATTGAGAACGCGGTTCATGGCGCACCTGATTTGCTGGCTGATCCGATAGTGCAAAATCGAAAAAATGAAATAATCCATGAAGCTGGAATTACCTTGCAAGCCATTCGCAACCTCGCAAATAAAACAGAATCAGATCCATTTTCTTCGCCGAAAGTGCTTACAAAGGCTGTTGAAGTGGGTATTATGGATGCACCGCAATTGCGCAACAATCCATTTGCATTGGGAAAAATTCGCACACGCGTACGAGACGGAGCTTGCGTTGCTGTGGATGAATCACAAAATCCTCTGGATGAATCAACCCGCCTGAAAGAATGGCTTTAAGATAGGAGTTAAACATGACCGACAAAATTAAGATGTGTGTAATTGGGGCTGGACATGGCGGCAAAGCTATGGCTGCCCACATGGCTTTGATGGGTTTTTCTACAAATCTATACAACAGATCTGAAGATCACATTTATGCCATCCGGGAATTGGGCGGAGTAGACCTGGAAAGCTACGACAATGGTCCACGCGGATTTGCCCGGTTAAACCGGGTAACCCATAAAATTGAAGAAGCCCTTGAAGATGTTAATTTAATTATGGTGGTGGTCCCATCTTCTGCACACGCAGATGTAGCCAAAGTGTGCGCGCCTTATCTTAATGATGGCCAGGTTATTGTACTTCACCCGGGCAGGACATGCGGGGCAATTGAATTCGCAAGAGTGCTGAAAGATAATAACTGTGAAACAGATGTTACCGTGGCTGAGGCTGAAACGTTTATTTATGCCTCCCGTTCTGATGGACCAGCTCAGGCGCGAATCTTCAGGATAAAGGAAGCTGTTCCATTGGCTGCCCTTCCGGCGACCAGAACACGGATGGTACTGGATATGATCCATGAAGCCTACCCTCAATACATTGATGGCGTCAATGTATTACAGACAGGTTTGAATAATATGGGGGCAATTTTCCATCCTTCGCTGACACTCTTGAATGCCGGGAGAATAGAATCAACCCATGGAGATTTTGAGTTTTATATTGATGGTGTTACCCCTTCAGTAGCTCGAGTATTGGAAGTTCTTGATCGGGAAAGGGTGACCGTGGCTGCTTCACTGGGTATAAGGGGTAGAACAGCGTTAGATTGGCTAAAACTGGCTTATAACACTGTTGGTGATGACCTGCATGAGGCAATTCATAATCAACCTGGTTATTATGGAATTAAAGCACCAGCCACTCTAAATCACAGATATATCTTTGAAGATGTCCCGATGAGTCTGGTTCCAATTGCGGCATTGGGGGAGAGATATGGCGTATCTGTGCGCGGCATGGATTCGATTATCCGCCTGGCATGCATCATCCACCGTACAGATTACTGGCGAAAAGGTCGAACTCTCGACAAGTTGGGTATCAACAACCTGAGTGTGGGAGAGCTAACGTATTATGTGAATGAAGGAAAACTATCTGAGAATTAACATTCGTTTCAGGATATTAATATCATTTTCATTAGTATAAATATCAAATAAGCTGATTGTTTTGCAGAATCTGACGATAATAAAGGGGTAGTAGGAAAATCCCTATCTGATCTGAATAGCCTTGAATTGAAGTATCTAAAATTATCGCATTTGTAAACTTGGGTAAAGTCTGAATGGATTATTACGCGTTAATTGTTCTTCCGCTGATCATATTTCTAGCGCGAATTTGTGATGTAACGCTGGGTACTATTCGTATCATTCTGATAAATCGGGGCCAAAAAAAAATTGCGCCACTGCTTGGTTTTATCGAAGTGTTTATCTGGATAGTAGCGGTGGGTCAGATTGTTCAGCACCTCTCGAATATATTTGCCTTCATAGGTTACGCTGCGGGTTTTGCAGTTGGTAATTTTGTTGGTATGTACGTTGAAGAAAAAATGGCTTTAGGGTCTGTGCTGATCAGAACCATTATCCAAAAGGGCGGAGATGAAGTAGCCGCAGAAATCATTGCTGCCGGCTTCGGTGTTACAAAAATCCGCGCAGAAGGATCCACCGGGGAAGTGCGCCTGATATTTACTGTTGTCAATCGAAAAGATGCACAGCAAGTGTTGGAAATCATCCACAGAAATCAACCAAAAGCGTTCATTACCGTAGAAGACATCCGCTCCTTTGAGAAGGGCGTTTTCCCTATCCATAAATCCTTCCCAATGAAACGAAAGTAAAACATTGTCAGATAAATACTTGTTATGACCTATGTCATATGCAGGTATTCACTTTTATATCCCCGGGTGAATTGATAAAAACAAAGTAACCACATTCACGAAAGGGAAAAATATGTTGAACTTGGTTACAGGTGCAACAGGTCATATTGGTAATGTCTTGGTACGTGAATTATTATCAAAAAATGAAAAAGTAAGAGTTTTTGTTCTTCCAGAAGATTCCCTTGAGTCAATTTCAGGTTTAGATGTCGATATTGTCTATGGCAATATTCTTGATCCCGCATCTCTGTCTATTGCAATGCAGGATGTGGATTGCGTTTTCCATCTGGCAGGAATGATCTCCATCCTTCCCGGAGACGCGGATAAGCTGTATCAGGTAAACGTGGAGGGTACGAAAAATGTATTGCATGCGGCAAGAATGGCTGCCGTTGGCAAGTTTATTTATGTCAGCTCCATTCATGCGTTGGGAAGTGTGAAGCATGGAATTACGATTGACGAAACCATTCCATTTGACCCCGAAAATGTTATGGGGGACTATGATAAAACTAAAGCGAAGGCATCTCAACTTGTTGTAGCTGCCTCACAGGAAGGATTCAATGCTATCATCGTTTGCCCAACCGGCGTCCTGGGACCTTATGATTTCAACCGCTCAGAAATTGGTTCGCTCGTTGAAAGCATGATAACTACCTCAGTTGCCTTTTCTGTAAAAGGCAGCTATGACTTTGTTGATGTCAGAGATGTTGCCTGTGGGTTGGTGCTGGCAGCAGAAAAAAGTTTACCGGGAGAAATTTATATACTTTCAGGAGAGTACATCGCCATAAAAGATATTCTTTATACAGCCAGTCGGAGTGCGGGCAGAAGAATTCCAATCATAAATGTCCCCTTCACTCTGGCGAGACTTGCGGCCTGGATTTCACCAACATTTTGCAGGTTAACACACCAGAAGGCGCATCTCACTCCATATTCATTGAGTACCATCCAGAGTAATTCAATCGTCACTCACCAGAAAGCGACCCGTGATCTGGGTTACAATCCGCGTAAAATTCACGATTCTATTAGAGATATGGTCTACTGGTTCAGGGAAAAGAACTTGATTACGCAATAATTATACTTATCCATTATTCAGGAATAAGTTTTCCGGTTTCAAAATCATCCAACAACTTGCGTGCCTGGGGTGCGTCATCTTCATTTACCAGAATATCAACTTTTCCGAGCGATCCAAAAGTCAAACCATACGTCATGCCGGCGCTTTCCTGAGCAAGACCGGTCGGAATGCCATGCGCTTCAAGATATGTCTTGATGAGTTCCCCTTCCATGTGACCATGTACTTGATAAATGGATATGATCTTAGAATTCATAATTCACCTTAATGATATTATACATTTCCAGTGAAATAAAAACATCCCGGTAAGAGCAGCAACCGGGATGTTTTAGCACTAAGTGTTTGATTATGCTTTTTTCTTTAAAATGACACGGGCATCAACAACCTTCACACCCTTGCCTTCTTCATAAACCAGCACCGGATTCGCATCCGTTTCACTGATCTCATCCGCCAGGTCATTGACCATGGTTGAGTATTTGCAGAGGATGTCTGCCAGTACCTTGCGGTCGCGAGGGGCTTCTCCACGGACACCAGCGAGGATGGGCGCACCACGAATTTCCGAAATCATCTTGGCAGCCTGTCCCGCTGAAACTGGTGCGACACGGAAGGTAACATCTTTGAGAACCTCAACAAAAATACCACCTAATCCGAACATGATTGTCGGACCGAAAGTCGCATCATTTACTGAGCCAATGATACATTCAGTACCCCAGGGAGCCATTTCCTGAACAGCAATTCCGTGAATGTCAGCATCTGCTTTATATTTCTTGGCGTTTTCCAGAATCACTTTGTAAGCGTCCCGTACTCCTGCTTCATCCTTCACGTTGACTTTAACACCACCGGCATCTGATTTGTGCAGAATCTGTGGTGAAACAATCTTCATAACAACAGGGTAGCCGATTTTTTGAGCCTGTGCGACTGCTTCATCTTCGGTCTTGGCCAGAACGGTGGGGGCAACAGGCAGACCATAAGCAGCGAATAGGGCTTTGCTTTCAACTTCTGTGAGGGCATCGCGTTTGTCAGCTCTTGCTTTAGAAATGATCTCGCGACCCAGTTTACTGCCCGCGGCATCACAAGGAGAAACACCATCTTCCATCATGGATTTCATCCGGGCAAATTCATGCAGTGTAGCAATGGCATTGACTGCCAGGTCAGGGGCGTTGTAAGCAGGGATGCCGTTCTCAACCAGCCAGCGCATGGCTTTGTCGGATTTCTCTCCACCCACAAAGGATACTGTGAGAGGTTTACCGGTGACACCTGATTCTTTCATCGCCCTAACGATGGATTCAGCAATTTCCTGAGGGTTGGTCTGGGCTGTTTCACAATACAAGACAACCAAACCATCGGTCCATTTGTGACCATACGCGAACTTTGTGGTCGCATAATACCAGTCATTGCCTGCCATACCAG
The DNA here is from genome assembly GCA_964600595.1 of uncultured Leptolinea sp. Taxonomy (GTDB): domain Bacteria; phylum Chloroflexota; class Anaerolineae; order Anaerolineales; family Anaerolineaceae; genus DAIOEK01. Next base: position 10,694 of record CAZRKL010000018.1, on the reverse strand, counting down.
TCATATCAACCGGGTTTTTGGCTGACCCAAACTCAGGCATATGTTTCTTCAATTCATCCTGAACATCTTGTGGAGCGAATTTCAATGGCACACCGAAACGCTCTGCTGCATCTGTAGCCAGAACCCCGACACCACCACCGTTGGTGAGAACCAGCAAGTTTTCACCTTTCATGGGTGGCTGTAAGGACAGTGCCAGAGTGCGGTCGAATAAATTATTCAAGTCTGTTGCGCGAACGACACCAGCCTGTTGGAATGCTGCATCGTACACCTTGCCTGAACCAGCCAGAGATCCGGTATGTGATGCGGCGGCGGCAGCGCCATGCGCTGAGACACCAGATTTCAATGCGATCACTGGCGTTTTGCTATTCTGGCAGGCTTCCATAAACTTACGGCCGTCTTTAATACCTTCAATATACAGACAGATACAATTGGTGTTTGGATCTTTATCCAACCATTGGATTAAGTCACCGAAATCAACATCTGCCATGTTCCCAAGCGAAACAAGTTTATCGAACCCAACACCGCGGGTATATGTGGCGGCATCAATGGCGATTAATAACGCACCGCTTTGGGTGAGAAGGGATGCTTTGCCGGGGAGGGGCAGGAATGGCGCGAAAGAGGCATTCAGTTTATCAGAGTTGGATAAGGTACCCACGATATTGGGGCCAAGTACGCACATGCCTTTGGAATGTGCCAGGTCAACCAATTGAGTCTCCAGATCTTTGTTGCCGGTCTCACTAAATCCGGAAGTGATAATAATCAAGGCTTTTACACCTTTTTGACCACACTCTTCAACAGATTGGATCACAACTTTTGCCGGAATGGTGATTACCGCTGCATCAATCTCACCCGGTACATCAAGGACTGATTTATATACTTTAAAACCAAGAATCTCATCGGCTTCAGGGTTGATCGGGTAAACATTACCTTTGTATCCGCTGTCGATGAGATTCTTAATTACGGTGTATCCAATTTTGCCCGGTTTCGTGGATGCGCCGATAATTGCCAGGCTCTTTGGTTTCATTAAGCTGTTGAGAATTTCCTCTTTCACAAGTTCCTCCTGATAAATGATGGAAGGGGTAAGCCCCTTAAATAATTACGGGGTATCAAAGATAAAGTATACAACATTTTGGCATTCCTTAAATAAAGAATTGGAAAAGTAGGGAATGAAGTATGCAGAATTGGTGACATTCTGCGTACTGAGAGGTGAGATTAATCAAAAGCTCCCCGAAGGGGAGCCTGATTTGGAAAAACGGTTCTTTACTTTGATTATTGGGTAATTTCATACGAGGTTGTTATATCAGCAACACCACGTATGGTTGAAGCCACAGAGCAATACTTCGTTTCTGATAGTTCGATTGCCTGGGCGAGGGCTTTTTCTGTTAATCCTTCCCCTGAAACCCGATAGTGCACATGAATTTTCCGGAATGTCCAGGGTGGGTCGGCATCTTGTTCACCACTGGCTTCAATCTCGAGACTTTGGATTTTGACTTTCTTCTTTTCAAGGATCTCGACCACATCTACCGCAGTGCAAGAGGATAGAGCAACAAGTAAAAGCTCTGAGGGTTTCATTCCGATCCCTTCAGCTGTGGTGGATAGAACGACAGAGTGGTTCGTGGAATCTGTTCCAATGAATTGTTTTCCCGTTATCCAGCGGACTGTGGTTGATGCCATAATTTCTCTCCTAATCCAGGTATGAAAAGATTTGGGTTATTTCGGCAAGTTTCAAATCTGATACTTCATTCTGGGGAACACATTCCTTTAAATAGGTATGTATTAAATCTTGATTTGTAGATTTCACCGCAGATCGAATTGCCTGCAATTGTTGAGCAATTTCCCTGCAATCGCGGTCTTCTTCAATCATTTTCTGAACACCTCGAACCTGTCCCTCAATTCGACGCAAACGTTGTTGGAGCGCTTTTTTTTGTTCTTCACTGATCATGACTTTATCTTTCGTGAACCGCTCACGGCGGTCGATTACTAACCTCAGGTAAACCTTCCGCCACCTGAACAACTGGATGCGCTGGTGGAGTTTCCGACGGATGAACCGGTTGATGCGAATGTGGATACCTTGCGAATGGTAGTATTGCTGTTGCATTCCGGACAAAAATGACCTGCGTCCGCGTCCGAAAAACTTACTAATTTCTCAAATTCTTTTCCACATGCTAAACACCGGTATTCATAAAGTGGCATAGTTCTATTTTCTCCTGTAATATATACTATACCCCAGTATAGCATAAATACAGCATACGTCAAGAAAATTATATTGCTGTATGAAACTAAATCACCGCTATATCATGTTTCGGGTCTTTGATCCATTCACTCCAAGATCCCGGGTAAATCAGTGGTTGACCTAATCCTGAATACATCATTCCCAATAAATGTACGACTGAGGTAACCCCGGAGCCACAATAGAAAACTGGTTTTTTACCTGACTGCTCAACTAATCCAATTGATTCATATATGGATTTGAGATTCTCCTTGGGTAGGTAATGCCCATCGGGGGTGAAACACTTTGAATATGGCAGGTTGATTGCTCCAGGTATATGACCACCGGATACATCGATGATTTCATCACGGCCGTGGAAACGGTTTTCTGCTCTGGCATCCACCACAATAAATTCATCAGTACTAATGATTTTTTCCATTTCCCGCATATCAATCATCCAGGAAGGGTTGAATTTAAATTGAGTGGTGGAAGGAATTCTGGGTTGGGGGATATCCTCTTCAAGGTTGTTACCGTGATTGATCCAGGCGGATATTCCACCATCCAGCACCGCAGCATTCTCATGGCCATAAACACGCAGGAGCCACCATAATCTACCGGCTGCCATGGCACCGCCTTCTGAATCATACGCAACGACCTGTGTGGAAGGTTGTACCCCCCATGTATGTAGTTTATTGCTGAACGAAACATCTTCGGGGAGGGGGTGCCGACCAGTGTGCAAAGTGGGTATTCCAGACAGATCGTGCTTGAGATCAGCATAATATGCCCCGGGTATATGTGATTCTTTGTAGTGCTCATAACCGGCTGTTGGGTCTGCCAGTTCAAAACGGCAATCAATAACAAGGAAATCAGGATTATTTAGGTTCTTCGCCAAATCATCAACGGAAATCAATGAATTAAATTTCATTTTTCCTCCGATTTTGCCAGACAAGACATACCGCAAACACCAACATGATTACTCCAATGGCATCAAACAAAATAAACCGTTGAATGGATGAAACCATTTTCTGGGAATGCAGCAATTGACTTTTTATCCAGATCTCTCCGATTAAACCGGTAAATTGCATCAGGACTGCAGATATAAGAGCAATAAACCATTTGGATGGTTGAAGAAATGCAAAAACGTAGGGAATGTTCCACATGATGAATAAGATTCCGATGGATTGGATCACTGCTCTCCCGGTTACATCCGGGAGGAGATCGAAACTGGGAGCGTAATCTCGGGCAAAGAGAATAAACTGGACTGCGCATAGCAAATTCCAGGCTGTCACAACCAGAATCAGCAACCGGGGCAGGATGGAATTCAGGAATACCCGCTGAGAGATAGGCATTATTTTCCCTGTGGTATTAAATATTAAACCTGAACCAGTATGCAGCAACTGCAAATGCATTTGCTACGTTAAGTGACTCTTTGCTTCCCAGCATGGGTAGATGTAGAACAAAATCACTTTCTGCAAGGATTCCAGGATCAACCCCCGAATTTTCATTGCCTGCAATAAGAAGGATCTTCTTGTTTTCTGCCGGAAGCGAATAATTGAACAAATTTTGAGACTCTCTGGTTCTTTCAAGGGCTGCGACAAGATATCCTTGATTTTTCAATTCTCTGACAGCAGCCAATCCATCCCAATGTTGAGTCCAGGGTAGAAAATCTTCAGCTCCTAATGCAGTTTTTTGCATGCGTGGGTGTACGGGTGAGGGCGTAATACCAAATAAATGAACATGTCTTATACCGACAGCATCTGCTGTTCGGAAAATCGATCCAACATTTAGGATGCTGCGAAGATTATCTAAACCTGCTTCGATGGTGCGTGATTTATACTCTTCTGGTATCGAGTCTTGCTGGTCATGATGTGAAAAAAGAGCGACCACTGTGGTTCCTGCCCCGCATTTCGGGCATGCAAATACTTCTCCATCCGGACCCGGAAATCGGAACATACAGGCTTTACGAACGCATTGACGGAAAACAATGTTACTTTTCATTTTTAGGCTCGTTTGGCAACATTGGGTATTTGATTAATAAGTTTCATGAGTGTGGCGTAGTCCGGTGTGGTTAGCAGCGCTACCATTTCTCCGCGGGGTATACCAAATCGTTTCAGGTATGCTTTCAGGTGTTTTCGAAAAAAAATCACTCCGGCATTTTCACCATAGAAATCTATCATCTTAAGTACATGATTTTGAATTGTCTTGAGCGTATCTGTTAGTGAAATATCCTCAAGGTTTTGGCGTGCAAAGATCCATGGGTTACCCAGTGAAGCTCTGCCAACCATAACGCCATCGCAATCAGTCAAATCCAGTACAGTCTTAATATCATCGGCAGTACGAATATCACCATTTGCCAGAACAGGGATTTTTATGTTTTTCTTGATCTCCGCAATTGGTTCCCACCGCGCGGTTCCCTGGTAACCCTGGGCGCGGGTTCTGCCGTGTACGGCTACCATTGCGCCGCCATTATCCTCAATAATATGTGCAATATCCAGGTAATTCAGACTGCGATCATCCCAGCCGAGCCGAATTTTGGCGGTCACAGGGATTGTGAATTCCCGGGTTAGCAGCTGGATGGCTCTGGCAACAGATGCAGGTTTCTGTAACAATGCCGCCCCGGCACCGCGACTGGTAATTGCCCGGGATGGGCAGCCCAGATTGATATCCAGAAAATCTGGACCGAGATGAATGATACGCTTTGCTGCTTCCAGCATCCTTTCCGGGCTGTCATCCAGGAGTTGAAATGCAACCGGGCGTTCGGTTTCGAGAAAAGACATTCTTTCATGAATATCCCGGTTGTCATTTAATATGTCAATTGTGTTTAAAAACTCTGTATAGCTGATGGCTGAACCGAATTCCCTGGCGAGTGCGCGGGTTGGTTGATCTGATAGACCATCCATAGGAGCAAGAATAACTCTGCCGTGAATGGGTATTTGCTTTATAAAAAAATCTGGAGTGCTCATATATGCTGAATTGTAGCGGATTTTTGTGATGTATGGGAATCACTAATATGGAATGTCAATGGTTGTCTTACGATAAATATCCCGAATTATGGATAAATATCACATCAGGCTTACAAATTGCAAACATCTTGTTCAAAACCATGGCAGGTTTGTTATAGTATAGGTATATTATTATTTTCCACCTTATTCAGATTGTATGTATTGATTGTAAGGTAACCAGATACTATGCCAGCATCATTGTGCGTTCATTGTGGTTTTAATAATCCGCCAGGGATGCGGTTTTGTGGGAACTGTGGAAAGAAGCTCCCTGTAGATACGAGCGCATTGGTGGCATCGGCTGCCTCTCGGGAGTATATCCCTGAAACAGTGGGCGTTATGATGGGCGCTGATCTTATGGAGCGTTTCAGGGTGGCTGGATTAAATGCCACTGGTCAGCGCCGCACCGTTACGATTTTATTTGCAGATTTATCTGGCTTTACCGTACTTTCCCGCTCTGTTGATACCGAAGAAGTTTTTCTAATCATCCAGCAGTTTATGAACCTGCTCATTAAGGATGTATATAAATACGACGGTATGGTCGATAAGATGCTGGGCGATGGGCTGATGGCAATATTTGGTGCTCCAATTGCCCATGAAGATCATCCAGAGTTAGCCATCAGGGCTGCAGCGGATATGATGGAAGATGTGAGAAAGTTCAACCATCAAATTCACGAAATTCACCGCGATAAAATCCCCAAAGACTTGCAGCTTTCAATGCATATTGCGCTTCATAGCGGCGAGGTGATCGTGGGTGGAATTGGTTCGAATATGCTTATGAACTATACAGCGATCGGTGATACTGTCAATCTCACCAGCCGATTGCTTGATGCAGCAAATCCCGGTGTAATTCTTGTGAGTGAAACTTGCTTTCAACGGGTGCAGAAAATTGCCGAATTCCAGCCTGCCGGTCCATTCTGGCTTAAGGGATATGATCAACCCGTTTCAGCGTACCAGTTTGTAGGTTTACTGGAAGGAGATCTTTCAGCACGCCAGCTACGCATGATCCGCAGCCCGATAGTAGGCAGAGAAAACCAACTCTCTGGCATTATTAAGCAAATGTCTGATGTACAGGCTGAATCTAAAGGCCGCATGATCTTCTTGCATGGAGAAGCGGGTATTGGCAAGAGCAGACTGATTTCTGAGATTCGCACTACTTTAATCGAGAAGAACATAATTTCGATTACCGGTCACTGCTTTACATATAAGAAATCCATTCAGTATTGGGTATTGCAGGATATGCTGCGTCATTTCCTTAACTTAACTGGAAATGAATCCCGCGCAGAACAAATGAGGATTATCTCAACGCATATCAGAAACCTACCCAATCAGAACAAACCCGATACCGTGCAGTTATTACTCTGGATGCTTGGCACACTGCCGCAGGCTGAATTCCAGAAAACAGCTGTGTCTTTGCTGGATCCCGAACAATTACAGCGGGAAGTGTTTTTAACAGTGCGGGATATTCTATTTCAGACCGCTGCTGACAGACCCATTGCGCTGATTTTTGAAGATATGCATTGGGCAGATGAATCATCTCTACAATTTTTGGCTTTTATATCCCGCAAATTGATCGATCTGCCAATACTTGTTATTGTAGCCACACGAACAATAGCAGATGAAAATTTTGTTAACCTGATAAAAGTTGCCGGTGTTGAATTGGGCAACCGAATCAGCCATGTACCTTTACGCCGGTTAGATGATCCAAGCTCGCGCACCTTGGTGCAGAATCTCCTGCATCCGCACATGATTCCTGAAGGCATAATTAAAAGATTGGTTGACCTCGGTAACGGGAATCCATTTTTTCTTGAAGAACTCGTAAGGATTATCATCGAACAGGGTCTGGTCCATCATGAAGAGGGCTGGCGATCTACCGAAGAAGAGATGGAAGAATTTTCATTAAAAATTCCCGATACAATCCAGGGATTAATCTTATCGAGGTTTGACCGCCTAAGCGCAGTTCAGAGAAGGCTGCTGCAGATCGCATCCATCATCGGTCGAGACTTTAACTCAAATCTCTTGCGTGAAGTCCTCAAAATCAGTGATCCAATCTTATTCGAAGATATTCTTCAACAGCTTGTTGAGCGTGGTATCTTGGAGCGATTTTCTGATTTTAAAGGACAGGATTTCCGCTTTACGCACATTTTAATGTCTGACACGATTTATAGTTCGCTTCTAAGCGGTGATAAAAGCGAATTGCATGGACTGATTGCCCAATCGATCGAAAATCTATACCAGAACCGAATTGAAGAATTTATTGACGTTCTCGCAAGGCATTTCACATATAGCAACGATCGAGCGAAAGCTTTAAAGTACTGCATTCGAGCTGGCAACCTTTCTGCCGATAAGTTTGCTGTTGAGCAGGCTCGTAAGTACTTCAGCCAGGCAGAAGCTTTGATGGCTACGGTACCCCACCAACACTTTCAGGCTGCCGAGGTCTATTCTGGTCTGGGGAATATGCAGGTTTTCAAAGGAGAATATACTCAGGCATTGGAATCTTACCGGAAAGCAACCAACCGGTTAGCGGAAACGGAATGTGGAACACCTGAATATTTGCATTTGTCACGATTGCACCGACTGACAGCCGAAGTTTACGAGAAGTTGGGTCAATATCCTGAGGCGATTACCTTTTTAAACCAGGCAGATAAATTATTAAAACAGGCTGGAGATAGTGACCCAATGGAGAGCATTTGGCAGCTGCATGATTTGGGTTGGATAAAATTTAGACAGGGTGATCTGGATGGTGCAGAGGCAACCCTGATGGAAGGAATAGAAAAGTTGCAGGAAGATGCCCAGCCGGCATTATTCGCATCCCTCTGCAATCGAATTGCAGGTGTATATTACCAGCAGAGCCGCTTCAGAAATTCGGCAGAGTATCTCCAGAGAAGCATTCTGATAAGAGAAAAGATTGGTGACAAGGTAGCAGTATCCCGCTCCAGCAACAATCTTGGATTGTTGCAGTGGAAAATGGGAGACTGGGAAGCTGCATCTGCAAGTTTTCAGCGCAGCCTGCAATCTCACCAGCAACTTGGAGATATTGAAGGGGAAGTAAATGTTCGGGCGAATCTGGGTTTGCTGTGGATGGATAGAGGCGATCTATCGGAATCGCAGTATCAGCTTACCACTGCACTCTCCCTGGCAGAAAAACTGAATCTAACTTATCACACCGCTATGAACCACCTCCATTTAAGCAAGCTGTACTATCTCAAAGGTGAGTTCGAAAAAGGCTTGGAAGCAACCCAAAAAGGCAGCACCCTGTTTGCAGAGATAAATGCCCAGGAAATTCTCCCTGATCTTAAAGTATCTGAAGGACTGAACTGGCTGGGAAAAGGGGATCTGATAAAAGCCAAACGCAGCGCTCAGGATGCGGTATCGCTGGCGGATGAGGTAAACACCGCAAATAGAATAACTGATGACCGGGGTAGAGCCTACCGCTTACTGGCTGAGGTGGCATACCAGGAAAATGACATTGATCAGGCTGCCAGCAACCTACTGCTGGCGGATGATATTTTCAAGCATACCGGGGATGAATTAGAGCAGGCTCGCAACCTGGTATTGAACGCTGCAATCTCAGAGCGGTTGAATGATTCGGTGACAGCGAACAATTACAGGCGGCTCGCCCGCGAAATCTTTACCCGGCACGGCGCGGAAATTGATCTAAAACTGATGGATGCAAAAAAATAGAGGGCGATTGTTCGCCCTCTAAAATCTAACGATTATTTCTTCTTTTTGGGTTCAGTCACCCAATTGGATATGGATGCGTTGGTCGTAGTAGATGGCTCTGCAGTTCCATTCATGAAATTGTTTGCAAAGGTTGTACCCGCGAAGGTGCTGCCAGCCCAGGGGATTGCTCCGGTCCAGGCGGTGGGACCACCTGCCCAGGTACCATAACCCCCGCTCCACAAGCCGTACGAACCAGACCATAAGCCATACGATCCGCTCCACAACCCGTACGAACCAGACCACAAGCCGAAGCTTCCACTCCACAGACCGTACGAACCAGACCACAAGCCGAAGCTTCCGCTCCATAATCCGTATGATCCGGACCATAAACCGTATGACCCGCTCCACAAACCATATGATCCAGAGGCGGCTTCATCTTCGTACAGCTTGAAAACACCATCGCTTTCATCAAAGTAGGAATAGCCCTGATAGTGTTCCGCGCCATCCAGATCGGCGTGGATGTCCATGCCGTAATTAGCTGAGCCGCTGATATCGGCAAAGACTGCATCTGGTGCATTGATCCTGCCAGCTCCCTGCTGCCAGACGCTATAAAGCGCCTCACCTGAGTCGGGATTCGTCCAGGGGAAGGAGGTGTACATGATGCGATACTTCACCTCATCGGGTGAGAGTCCGCCATTGTTTGCCAGCATGAGAGCGGCAACGCCCGAGACTACACCGGCTGCCTGCGAGGTGCCTGCCATGGAGAAATACTGATTGGCTACCCGGTTGGCATCATGCGATTTGGCGATATATGACTTCGGCAGCATGGTTGAGACCATGTGCGCGCCGGGAGCCATAACATCCGGTTTGACGAAGCCATCCAACGTCGGACCAGCGGATGAGAATGGCGCGATGTAGTCATCGGACCAGTCTTCGACGGTGTAGTTGTCGGTGAAAGCGCCTGCAGTGATGACATAGGGGTTATTCCCGGGCACACCCACAGTCATGGGATCAGCGCCGGTATTGCCGGCTGCAACCACCACGGTGATGCCTTCCGCCCAGGCGCGCATGATGGCTTTATTCAGCGGATCCGCCCAGTAAGGCGATTGCACTGCCGCCACCAGCGACATGTTCATGACCTTGATGTTGAATTCATCCTTGTGCTCGATTACCCAATCGATACCTTTAATGACAGTCTTATATGTGCCTTTCCCCTTTTTATCCAGCACACGGATACCGACCAGATCCACACCCGGAGCCATGCCGTTCCACTCGCCATCTTCGCCAATCTGACTGTTGGCGATAATGCCGGTGATATGCGTACCATGCCCGTTGGGGTCAAAGGGTTTCTTGTTTTTCTTATCGACCAGGTCCAGCCAGGCGACGATGCGGGTTTTACGTCCCTCATCCAAACCGCGCAGCAGACCGATGTGCCTGCCGATGCCTGTATCCAGAAGGGCGACGGTGACGCCTTCACCGGTAACACCCTGCTCCCAGACGAGGTCTGCCCCGGTGACATCGGGGTAATCTGTAGAAGGGGAGTCTTTCCCAAAGCCGCCTTCTTCATCCCAGTCGTCTTCATGCTGGATGATAACTTCACTGTTTGGGAATACCTCGACACCCGGCAACCTGGCAAGCAGATCTGCTTCGGTCTGGCTGAGACGCGCTTCCACGCCGGTGATACTGCTGAACGGTTCCACAACCGTCCCTCCAACCCGCTGCACCGCGTTGGTGACCGCGTCCATGCTGATACCTGTTACGATGTAGCTGCTTCCATGCGAAACTGCACTTGCGGTGGGGGTGGCCAGGGACAGCGCGATAAC
>CAZRKL010000017.1:0-27541 GCA_964600595.1 uncultured Leptolinea sp. | reverse complement strand
TACCCATTATGCACACAGCGTTACATGTTTCTGCGTACGCAACCGAAAAATCGATAGCGTTGTAGTATGGTTGAATTTCACCCTGGTAAAAAGATGAATCATGACACTCATCGATGATAATTAAACCCAGATCATTAATGGGTGAAAACAATGCGCTTCTGGCTCCGACTACAATGCTTATTTTGCCCGCCCTGATTCTCCGCCAGGTATCATATCTCTCCCCCTCAGTGAGGCGGCTGTGCACCAAACCAACCTGACCTGGAAAGCGGTGGAGGATTCGACTTATGGTCTGCGGAGTAAGTGAGATTTCAGGAACCAGCCAGAGAACGCGTTTCCCCAGAGCCAGAGTCTCTTCAACTGCGCGCAAATAAAGTTCTGTTTTTCCAGATCCTGTTACTCCAAAGACCAGGATGGGTTTTTGGAGGATTCCATTACTATTCGCATCAATAGAAAACGATATCTGATCCCAGGCACTTGACTGAGCCGGGGTTAATGTGTGCCTGTCAAAGATTTCTGGCATGAACTTATCTACCGGATCACGAATGACCTCTGTTTCCCAGAGACGAATCCACTCTGCCTCTTCCAGGGCTGCCAGGTCTGTATTTTGTAAATCATAAGGTAGATTCGCCCGCAACCATTGCAGATCTATCGGTTCAGGATGAGAAGCTAGAAATTCCATCACCGCCCTGCGTGTTTTCATCCGCTGCTCGCTCCGGCTGAATACAGGCGGATTGTTATAATCGATATCCTCCGCTTTAATGGCTAGCTGAACCCTGCGAACCATCCGCGGATGCAGTGATGGGCGGGGCAAAAAGTGACGTACAGTCAGGATATTCTGCTGAGTTAGTGAGCGGGCTGCATTTCTCCAGTCAATCATTCCAAAAGCAAGATCTATTTGCCTGCCTCGAATTTCCCCTTTTTGATCCACGAGAGAAATCAATTTTTTGTGGATTGGTTTAGCATTATCCGGCAGTTGGTTCTCACCTGGTGAATATATGACATCTGCCTGTTTGCTCAAACCCGGCAGAACCATGAGGTCAACACATTGACTTAAGGTCGCAAGGGTGTTTTGTGACAACCATTCAGCCATTTGTAATTGCCTGCTGGTCAGAACCGGTTCAGGATCCAGCAGGCTGAAAATCTCTCTGGTCGCATCGATTTCAGTAGAATCTTTGATATCAAGAACTATCCCCTGAATAAGCCGGGGACCAAAAGGTACCTCTACCAGACATCCGGGGCGGACTAATCCAATTAGATTATTAGGTATTTTATAATCGTATGTGCCCGATACCTGTGAGAGGTTTACACAGATCCGGGCATACGTTGGTGGAATATGCGCATCCATGAATTATCCGGGATCACTAGATTTGGATTCCAGTCGGGTAATCATCACCCGGGCAATACGCAGCCGATCCATGGAATGTACAGTCAAACGAACTCCTGCATCCTGATCTTCAACAATATCCCCCTGACGTGCAAGTCGACCAAGTTTTCCTAAAATAAATCCAGCCACAGTATCATAATTTGGATCACTGAGATATATCCCCAAATGATCCTTAATGTCTTCCATGAGTGATAAGCCATCCACCAAGATACTTCCATCCGGTCGGATTTGTATTGGTGGTGGAGATGATTCAAATGAATCACGATAGTCGCCAACAATTTCTTCTACGAGATCTTCCAATGTAACAAGACCAGATGTTCCACCATACTCATCTAATACAATGGCAATATGCTGTCTGCGGGAACGAAATTGGATTAGCAGCTGGTTTACGGATATCGTTTCTGGAACATACAATACTTCCCGGGCTAGTTTTCCAGCGGTAACAATCTGTGGATCAGGTTCCTGCAGGATTTTCACCAAATCTCGAATATGCAAAATACCTGTGATTTGATCAAGATTCCCTTGAAATACAGGAAGCTTTGAGATCGGATGTTGTGAGAAAATTGCCATAATTTCTGGCAACGTCGCGTCATAATCTATGGCTATCATTTCCGTTCTGGGTATGGCTACCTGCCTGACAACCATTTCACCAAAATCCAATACTGCCGAGAGCATGTCTCTTTCCGGTTTCTCAATGACCCCATCCATCTCAGGTCCAGCGAGCATAGCCCGCATCTCCTCCAGAGACATGGATGCTGGGTGCGCTCCTTCTGTATCTACCCCCATAAATTTCAATACTGCCCTGGCTATCCACTCCAGTAATGATATAAAGTGTTTGAAAATCTTGGTAAAACCATCGATCCACCGGGCAGAAAACAACGCAAATTTCTCCGGCGCTCTTAAGACAGCCACCTTGGGAACCAGTTCACCAAAAACGACCTGCAGACCTGTAGCAATTGTCAAACCGATGATGAAGGGTAGAGCCGTAAGTACTGATTCCAGGAAGGTGAAAGGTGGAACCAATTCAATCTTTGAAAATATCGGCGCAAAAATAAGTGAAAAAGTATTTTCACTCAACGCGCCTACAGCCAGGTTTATTAATGTTATCGCCACCTGGTTTGCAGCGATCAGTCGATCTCTTTTATTGGGTTGATCAAGCCAGGATCGAACCAGTTCTAATGATTTGCTTTCTCCATCCGCGATTGTTTCCAAACGGGACCGGCGCGACGCGACCACAGCATATTCAACAGCCACGAAAAATGCATTTAATGCAATACATCCAGCGATGATGACAAGGTTTATTAAGATCATTTGTCCGCCGAGAAAAGGATGGTACCGTATCCAACTACTGAAGATTTATCGCCTGTTACCTTCCCGGAAGTGGCGTATCCGAGCATTTGCGCCTGATTTGCCCCCCAGCGCTTGCTGATCTCCAGAACTGCGGCAGCAGCTCCGACGCCACAGGCAGATCCTTCACCTGTTTGTTCCAGAAGATACATGTCTTTCGTTGAAAAAGACATCATTGCATTGAGCATATTCTGGTCCAATCTGTTTGCCTCTCCTTCAGGGAAAAAGTGCGATAGATCTGTGCTTGCTATGAGCAGGGTAGAAACATCTTTGAATAGATCTGCAATTCCCTTTGCCAGAAGATCAATGATTGGCATCGATTGATCTGCAATCATAATAGGAACAAACCTGTAATCATGCGTGTATATGCGTTGCAAAAATGGAATTTGAATTTCGATGGCATGTTCATGATCTTGGTGAACAGGTGTGATGGATAAACCGCTTTGCATTTTCAGGTACGCCGAAATGGCTTCAACACCTTCGCGATCTACTTCTAGGTTTCCCAGAGGTGTTGCATAGGCATCATGCCCGCTCACGAGCAGTGGATGCATAGCGTAATGATGGGATGGAGAGAGGAGGATCACCAAATCGGGCTTTTCTGCTTTAACCGCAGCGTAACCAGCGGCAGCAACTGCCCCTGAATAGATATGCCCAGCATGAGGTACGATCAATCCTATTGGTTTTTTCTGAATTACTGGTAAGCTGGTCTGCTGTATGAGTAAATCAATTTGAGAAGCTAATTGTTTTTGGTTCCCACTGTACCACTTACCAGCAATGGGAGAGGGTCTGATATCCATGATTCTCCATCAGCTGATTATTTAAAGCTGATTTTCTTTATTTTAACATATGCTGCAATTGTTGCGACAAAAAAACCGGATGAGACATCCGGTTTCAAATCATTCCTGCTTCATCAAGGGAGATAGTTGTGCGGATTTACATAACCACCGGAGGCATTTCGCATTTCGAAGTGGAGGTGGGAACCTGACGAACGTCCCGTACTTCCCATTGCTCCTATGGTTTGACCCTGGTTCACCCACGCGCCACAGCCAACAAAGTAATCGCTTAGATGTGCGTAGAGAGATTGCCAGCCATTGCCATGATCAACGACCACCATGTATCCATAGCCCCAGTCATTCCATCCAGCGTAAACAATCACGCCGTTATCAACAGCATAAATTGGATCTCCGGTTTCGCCGTTGAAATCCAGACCATAATGGTTTGTTTCTGGTGAATAATCATATCCTGATAACGAATGATCATTTGCCGGATAAATAAACATGCCTAGACCGATTGGACCACCATCCACAGGTCCACAGGCTCCAGGACCTAAAACTTTTGCAACACTGGGATCTGTACGTGATATTTGCGGAGCGCTCCATGTAATGTAATCGCGTTCGCCATTTGGCACAATCAACCAGGAACCTTCTTTAATATTTGGATTCGCCAGCTCACCAATATCATCGGGATTCAATTTGTTCGGCGGGTAGTCAATGATGTCCGCGGGAGTGACCCCATAATATCCGGCAACCCCATTCAATCCTTCGCCAGCTGTCCACCGGTGATAAACGCCATCAATGGGTAAAATATTCAGCACGTCACCGGGTCTTAAGAAAGCAGGGTTATCGAGCAGGATAAAGTAATTTCCCCACAGGATTGTTTGAGGTCTAAGTCCAAATTTCTCTGCGATCCCGAATACTGTATCCCCTTCCTGGACGACATAAGTCTCCACTTCTTTTCTCGGTCTTGTGGGGATATTGGTATGAAGTAAAGCCAGACGGGGAATACCGCCTGTATAAGCAACTTCTTGTATGGTTTCCAGTTGTGAAGGTTGCACACTCAAAGTTGCTGTGGGAACAAGTTCTGGATCTTGTTTTGCAGCTGATGATTGGATTACACCATTCTCATCACTTAAGAAACCTTTTAAGGCAAGTACCACAACAGCCAACAGGATCAAGGTAACAACCCCGGCTGCGATTCGATAAATTAATGATCGGGAACCAAGCAAATCCTGCTGATCAGGCTTGGACGCTGTTTCTTCAGTTGAAGATTGAGGTGAAAAATTTTTCTGGTCGGTTTCCGGACCATCCGTCAGAGGGTCAATTCCTCTGTCATCATCTCTGTTTAGTGACATTCTTACTCCAGCGTCAATATAACATAGCCATTCTTTATGGTCAAGCAGAGTTTGGACAAATTAGACAATATTTAGCTGATTCTTAGATTTGAAATAGCAGAATTTTTAACCAATATTAGAGAGAAAAATTCAGGAATCACCGAATGATCCGGATTGAATTACCTTCGACGACCATGCCAATATCCCACACCTTCTGCCCCAAACTTGCAGCTTCTTTCAAGAAACCTTCCAACTTCTGTTCAGGTATGCCCATCAATAAACCACCGCTTGTTTGGGGATCAAAAAGGAGCATCTTCTGCCAGTCTTCTAAATCTTCAGGGTACTCAACATGCTGCTCAAAGTAGATGCGGTTGTCTGATGCCCCACCTGGAAAAGTATACTGTCTGGCATATTTCTCCGCGCATGAAATCCAGGGCAACTGTGTATAAGATAATTCCAAACCAAGCTCTGAATTCTGTACCATCTCCCAGGCATGCCCAATGAGACTGAAACCCGTAATATCAGTTAAACCGGATGACTCATGGTTTATGGCAAGAGCAGCAGCATCGCGGTTCAGACGCTTCATCCAATCCACAACTTCAGCTACATCAGCATCAAGAGCGACTCCCCTTTTGAGAGCGGTTGTTGTAACCCCAAAACCCAGCGGTTTGGATAGAATCAGGTGATCACCGGGTTTTAAACCACCCTTCTTTTTTATTCGATCAATACTCACAAAGCCAAGCGCAACTAAACCAAATTTGGGCTCTTTATCTTGTATGGTGTGCCCTCCCGCGATAATCACACCAGCTTCGCGGGTTTTTTCCGCACCGCCACGCATAATCTCCGCAGAAATTTCCAGAGGCAAGTTGGGTGGGAGGGCTGCGATGCTGAGAGCCAGAAAAGGTGTCCCACCCATGGCATAGATGTCTGATAGCGCGTTGGCTGCAGCAATAGCACCATAATCATATGGATTATCCACAACCGGTGTAAAGAAATCAGTTGTTACCACCAGAGCACGTTTATCATCAAGCTTCCATACCGCCGCGTCATCCGGAGAATCCAAACCAACCAGAAGGTCAGGGACTTCCTGGTTAATGAATACAGATTTCAAAGGACGCAAGACCTGCGCCAGCGATTCCGCATTCAGCTTGGATGCTCAGCCAGCGCAACTACTCAGGCTGGTGAGCCGGATTTCTTTACCATTTTGGGGTATGGCCATTTTATTTTCCTTATGGTACTGTCACAGTTGTTGAATTTGAATCTCCTGGAAGCGGAAAGATGAAAGGAGAATTACTTGGCAAAAGCATCGTTTGAATATTCGGAGCCAGTTTGGTGATGTATTGATAGGTCAAGAGGTCGGGATTATTCTTTAATGCCTCGTTTATTAATTTTAAAGCTTCTGCTTCTGCTTCCGCTTGAACAATTCGAGATTGAGCCTCACCTTTGGCGCGAATGACTGATGCGTCTGCTGCACCTTGCGCGGTCTGACGAGCTTGTTCTGCTTCCTGTCTTTTAGATTCCACAACAAATTTAGCCTGCTGTGCCTGCTGCTCGGCAATTTGTTTTTGTTCAATAGAAGCCGCGTACTCTGGTGTAAAAGCAATATTCCGCAGAACAAAATCCACCAGAATTAAGCCGTTTTCTGAAAATTTAGAAATCAAACCTTCACGAATTCGACTGGTCATATCAATACGTTTTGAACTGACCACTTCATCGACCCGATACTGGGAAACAACATCCCGGATAATTCCCCTGGCTTGCGCCCTGACAAGATCATTATCATACCTGCGCTGCCACTGAATATGCACCTGGATCACCTTCTCGGGATCAACCTGGTAAATCACCGATGCGTCCACGTAGATCTCCTGTCCATCCAGGGTACGCGCAGCGATAGAATCATCTCCCTGAATATCACCTTCACTTCCTGCAATGGACATGGTGTAGGTTTGCTTGGATATTGGATAGCGGATGACGTTTTCGGCGAAGGGGATAATCCAGCGCAAACCAGGCTGCAGGGCTAATTCCCGGTACCCTTTTGGCGCGACAGCCGATATGACAATTCCCCGTTCTTCCGGTTGGATGAACACCAAACCTGCGCTGATCGTGGTGAGCGCAATGGCAACCACCGCGAATATTCCGATAATTGAACCGGTTTTTTTTATGGGTTGATTGCGCATTGACCGAACAATTGCAAACACAACAAAGCCAATTAATCCAACCCAGGTGAGGGATGCAATTCCCTGTAATAAGCTGGCGATATTCATAATTACCTCCGGACCTCTGATAAACTGTAGTAATTATACAGGAATGGTCAGAGTATTTGATAAATCCGTATATGTTCTAACAAATAGTTAACAATGTGTTTAGACTTACTGTAAGCTTCATTCATGAATTGGTTATAATTCATTCCGTGGAGGTTGAATGCAACAAGATAAGTTGAAAGTCATTCGTGATTATTATTCGATTGGAGACCGCATCTTTACGAGCGGTCAGCCTACCCCTGATCAAATAAAAAATATTTCCGAAGCTGGATTTGAAGTTGTAATTAACCTATCCCCGTCAAGCGGTTTAGATGCGATTCCAAATGAAGAGCAATTGGTTAAAGAAGCTGGAATGGGTTACATCCATATTCCTGTTGATTGGCAGAATCCAACCCGTGAAAATCTGGAAAAATTTTTAGTTTTGTACTCCCGTCATGATTATCACTTAATTTTCGTTCACTGCGCCAGGAACATGCGGGTTTCAGCATTCATTTTTCTCTATCGCGTAATTGTCAAAGGCGAAACTCCACAAAACTGTTTAAAGGATCTTCTTGCTATCTGGAAACCGGATCAAACCTGGCAAGAATTTATCGATCGTATGCTGGTGGAGGTAAAAAAACCTCATGACAGTAAAGACTGGGGTGTTGAATGGACGGGATATACCAGCTTCAAACCATGATACTCGATTCTTGTGAAACCCTTTATCAGAGATATCCTCCCCGAATTATTGGCATTTCGTTATAATTATCGATCAAGTGAGTAAGATGAGCTGAAGAAAATACTCATCCCTTGAAAGGGGAACAAAATGAAACCAGATGTTTTCTACGCCAAGATACTAGCCACTTCCAATCAGCCGGCTGATCGTCGTGTTAAAGGGATGAATCATCTTCACATAGAATGTCTTGGTCAATATCTGAAAGCTATCCGCTCGATTGATGAAGAAAGAGCAATGCAAGAATCATCAGATGGGCGGACAATTGCCCAGGTAGTCGCTCATATTGCGGAATGGGAGCGGTACACAACACTCGCAATCGGGGAGATCATTGCGGGTATTCGAGAACCACAAATTATGCGAATGAAGGGGTTCATTGAACCCGATGGAACAGTTCATTCATTTAAAGATGTGAATGATTTCAATGCATATCAGGCAAAGAAATACGCCAACGTCCCGTGGAAAAAAATTCAAGATTTAGCGATTCGTGTGGCTGTCTCATTACAGGGAACATTCTGCCAACCTGCCATATTACCGTATGAATTACTCGAAAACACTGAACCGTATCGTTGGAAACTGGCAGGAGGGTCGTTGATTGCGTTACCCGTTGCATGGTATCTGTGGATTGTTACACTCGAACATGAAATAGTCGAACATAGGGACGATTTACAACTAAGGGATTGATCCCGCAATTCCAGATCAGAAAATATTGATGCTTTTTAAAATGCATAATTTCAGCATTACCTGATATATAATCTGAATATCAGATGAGAAGTGACACCTCAGGAGGAAATGCATGAAAGTCTACATCTCATACACCCGCGCTCAGATCATTATCCATACAAACGCCAACTGCATCGACATCAAACAAGAAGCCAAAGAAAATGAACGGATTGTAATTTTAACCAATGACAATCTGCTTGATGTATTGCAGCTCTTCCTGAAGAAAAATTGGAAATTCTCCAGCACAAAAGGGAAAGAAGACCTATGGTTGGATATGTCACTTCTTGATGCAAAATTGGAAGAAAGCCTGGTGTTTGTTATTCGGTCAATTATCGCAACCTACTACAAACCCTTTGTTCAATCAGAAGTAATATTTCACTGCTAATCGTTTAGATTGATCCCTCATCAAGTATCCTAAGGAATTCAGTAACCACCTGAGGATCAAAGTGTTTTCCAGACTCCTCCTGGATATACTTGCGCGCATATTGATCTGAGTGCGCGGGTCTGTAAGGCTGTATGTGAGTCATTGCATCCCACACGTCAACGACTGCAAATATTCTCGCGACAATTGGGATATCTGTTCCCTGCAATCCTTCAGGATAGCCGTTTCCATCCCAGCGCTCATGATGAAAGTAAGGAATATCCAATGCCTTTCGAAGGTGCCCAACCGGTTTTAATAACTGCGATGCGTACTTTGGATGTTTTCTTACTTCTTCCCATTCCTGGGGGGTAAGGGATTGGTTTTTCAGAAGGATATGTTCTGGTACACCTAGTTTACCTATATCATGGAGCAATGCTCCTCTTCGAAAATGTTCAATTTCTGATGAGCGGATTCCCATTCGAAGCGCAAGTTGTGTTGCCAGATCCACTACTCTTTGTGAATGCCCCTCGTTTTCCTTGTTCCTCAAATCCAGCGCTCTGACCCAACCTTCCAAAGTGGAATCATAAGCTAGAAGTAATTCATCATTGGTCCGTTGTAAGTTTTGGAACATCTCAGCATTATCAATTGCAATCGCTGTTTGACTTGCCAGCATATTCAAGAAGTCTAGCCACTCACGGTCTACAGGAAATTCCCTGCGTGCAAACACCTCCAGAATGGCTTTAACAATACCTTTTGACAGTAAAGGTACCCAAAACCCCATCGCAAATCCTTCGCGCATCATCTCAGCATTAAAGTAAATTGGATTGAGAAAATCTTGAGGATTGCTGGTATAGACTGTCTTTCGCTCTTTTATTACCTTACCCGGATAACCTTCGCCCACACTCAGATTGAAATGTTTTGTCGGGTCATGTTTAAAACCTCTGGCTGCGACGAGCTTCATGGTTTGGGTATACTGATTTAATAGAATCACACTCGCAGCATCTACATTGAGCTGGTCGATCACATGCTCCAGAACAATATTTAATGTTAAATTGAGGTCAAGGCTTGCCGATATCGCATTGTCAATGGAAAGCATTGCTGACAGTCGTTGCATCTGTTTCTGAATGTGCTCATCCGCGTCTTTTCGTTCAGTAATGTCGCGGGTTATTGTCTCAATCGCCAAAAGTTGCCCATCCTCTAAAAATACCGGCACATGTCGTTGTTCAACCCAAATATAATGTCCTTCGGCGTGTTTATACCTGACTACCATTGGTTGGGAATTGGCAACATCTCCCTTGAAGTAAAAGTTTTGCCAATCACGGTCATCAGGGTGCAATATCTGGTTGATCATGGAAACATCTTGATAAAACATTTCAGGATCATAGCCCATCACTTTCTTCATCGCCGGGCTAATGTATTCAAAGTGTTTTTGGGGTAATAGTACATATCGCGAAAGTATGTCTGGTGCATTTTCAGCCAATCTGCGGAATCTTTCTTCGCTGGCGCGCAAAGCCTGTTGTTCCTGTTGGAGTTTCAACCGGTTATAGGCATTCTCAATGACTGAAGGCAGGTGATATAGATAATCGCTGCTCTTTACAACATAATCTGATGCCCCCATCTTCAGCGCTTGAACCGCTACCTCTTCATCACCATGTCCGGTGACCAGAATAATTGGAAGCCCCAGATTATACGGTTTAATCTCTTGCATTAATTCCAATGCATTTAAGCCCTGAAGACGGTGATCAAACAGCAATACATCAAAACGCTCTCGAATGTCATTATGTCTTAATAATGCAAGTACTTCTTCGGGTTTATTGAGAATTTCCAGGTGTATATGAGGCGCGTATCGTGCAATATGCCTTTGGGTGAGGTCAATATCAGAAGGATTATGCTCAACATAGAGCACCCTGAGGTTTTCTGTTTGCTTTCCTGATTCAGCCTGAAACCTGACCATTGCATTTTCCAAAACACCCGGTAGCTTTTCTAAATACCCTGTAGATTTTGATAGGTAGTCGTTTACCCCAGATTTTAACGCCGCAACAGCAATATCTTCATCACCATGCCCGGTGATCAGAACAGTTGCGCATGGGATTTTTTTCTCCTTTACCCACTCAAGAAAGGTGATGCCATCACCATCCGGCAAGTGCATATCAGTTAAGATCAGATCAAAAACACCTTCCTTGGCGTTTGCGAATTTATTTTTTGCCTGCTGGATAGTCCTTACGATATCCATTTCAATATCAGGTGTTGACTTCGCAAGTGCCTTGCGAGTGAGATCAACATCCATCTGATTGTCTTCAATGTATAGTATTTTCATATTATTCATCCCGGCTGAGTATTCATATTACACCAGTAAGAATGAAGTAAATTTGCAACCTCAAGAAACTTATCGAAATCTACTGGTTTGATAATATACGAATTCGCACCCAATTGATATGCCCTCGAAATATCACCACTATCCGATGAGGAAGTGAGGATTATTACAGGGATCTGCCGATAAATGGGATGCGTTTTCAATCGTTGCAACACATCCAATCCATCAACTCTGGGGAGTTTCAAATCTAATAAGATGATCTGGGGTAAAAGTTCACCCTCTGCCCACTTATCAATAAAAGAAATAGCGGCTTCTCCATCTCGGGCAATTTGTATCGGATTAGATATATTCTGCCTGGCAAAAGCCCGGCGCGTCAAGTCAACATCCATTGGATTGTCTTCCACAAGTAATATCGGACGAATATCTACAGACATTTAATTGCCTCTTGGAAATTCTAAATAAAAAGTTGATCCTTTTCCCGGTTCACTTTCAGCCCACACTCTACCACCCATTCTTTGCATGGCTTTCTTGACCAGCGCCAGCCCGATGCCTGTACCCGGGTAATCATCTGCCAGATGGAGTCTTTGGAAGATATCGAAGATCTTCTCATTAAATTTCATTTCAAAACCAATTCCATTATCAGATATTGACAGAATATCCACATCAGATTTCGATGTCAATGAAAATACAATTTCTGGCGATGATTCAGGGCGTATAAATTTTATTGCATTGTCTATTAAATTACGGAGAGCCTGATTCATAGCCTGCTGATCGATAACTACCCGCTCATCAGGGATTTGATTCACAACCCGGATTTTTCTTTGTTGAATATCTCTCTTCCGCTCATTGAGTAAGTTGGTAACCATATCAGCGATATTTACTTTGTCGTTAGTTAACGACCTTCTTTCAAGCCTTGAATAGGAAAGCAGATCTTCAATTAACCTGCTCATTTGATTTGTAGCTGATCTGATTGTATTGAGAAATGCCAGACCTTCTTCATCCAGCTGCCCAGCATGATCCTCCACCAGCAGTTTGCTGTATCCTTCTATGCCTCTTAAAGGAGCTTTCAGGTCATGAGACACAGAATAAGTAAAAGTTTCCAACTCTTTATTCTTTGCTTCTAAATCTGCTGTTCTCTCGGCAACTCTGTTTTCCAATTCCAGGTTGGATTTTTGAATTTCATCCAGAAGCTTCTGCTTAAACAAACCCAGCGCAACCTGGTCAGCTACCTGGCTGGCTTCAATAACTTCACTTTCGGTGAATTCATGATCAGAATTGTATCCAAGCAGCATGGCACCAAGTTTTTGCCCACCTCCGATTAATGGAAGCGCAAGAACACTTTTCAGGGAAAACTGTTTGGCAAGTTTTCGATCAATAAATTCTGAGTGATGCAGATCGGGAACAATTAATGGTTCACCTTTAGACAGGACAGATTGAGTTAATGTTAATCCGCGCGGAGGAACCTCCATGCTTTGGTAAACATCCCGAAGAGACCCTGACGATGCTGCCGGAATTGTCTGTTCATTACTGGGGTCCCAGGTTGTCAGCATACAATTATCAGCAGCGAACATGGAAGCCATCAAATCAGTGATGTTTTGGATATACGAAGAAGAATCTTCAGTTTCAAGAGCAACCCGCGTAATTTCATTTAATCGTAACAAGAACTTCGCGTGTTCATGTAATGCCTCAAGGGCAATTTTCCTGTCGGTTATGTCTTGTGTCATAACCATACCAGAAGTTATATCTCCCAATTCATCGCGAATGGGTACTGCATAAAACTGTAGAGTCTTCTCGCCCATTTCCAATTCAAATACTTCGGTCCGCCCATTTAATACCGCCCTATAGTAAGGTTCGAGTATCCGGACTGTATCATCGGTAAAAATATCAAATATTGTTTGCCCTTCGAGGATTTCCCGATTCAATCCAACTTGGGCGAGACCGGCACCATCTGCAACGGTATAGCGCAAGTCTCGATCAAAAAGCATGACCGCTCCGTTTGGAAAGTTCCTGGCGAGTGTTCTATAACGCGCTTCACTTTCGCGCAAGGCATCACTGGAGTATTTGCGATCGCTAATATCCCGGGTGCCAAATACAGCACCAAGGAATTTCCCTGAAGGATCGTAAGTAATATTCACCAACGATTCAAGCCAAATATATACTCCTATACTATTTAAACTTCTATAGGAAATCTGAACCCGATTTTCAGCTCTGTGAATACATCGGTAAATATTATCCTTCACCAATTGGACATCTTCTGGGTGAATATAGCTAATAATGGATTGATTAAGTAGATCTTCAGGTTTGTAACCCAGGGTTGGCTTTACAGATGGGCTGATGTATTGGATCCGCCACTCTGCATCTGTATAAGAGACAATATCAAGCATATTGTCGGTAACATACCTGAGTTGTTCTTCGCTCTGTTTTAAGGCTTTTTCAACATTCTTTAGTGACGTGATATCCCGGCTGATGGCGCCTGTCATATATGCGCTGGGTGTTCGAATGGGGAAATATGTCGTCTGAACGATGAGTTGTCTCCCGGCAGGAGATTGGATGGTATGCTCTGATATCTGGTTAATTTTGGGATGCGAGCCCTGCGAAAGTAATTCTATGGTTCTCTCTTTTAATTTAATGAGTCCATCTTCATTCCGTTCTTCCACTGGTAGAATGGAATACTCCACATCCCAAATATATTTCCCCAAGACTTCATCTGATCTCAATCCAGATATCTGCTCCTGCCCCCTGCTCCATTCAATAATTCTGCCTGCGTCATCGGTTATCAATATTCCATCGGAAGATTGAGATATCAATGCTCTTAATTTTTCTTCGCTCTCTCTTAATGCCCTCTCCGAATTTACTCTCTCACTAATATCACGAGAAGTAACTTGAATTTCAAGTTCGGCAGGATTATCTACAGACCGTATCATGGCAGTCATTGACTCGATCCAAACTAGCGATCCGTCATTTTTTACCATCCTGTATTGTATAGGATAGAGTTCTTCGCTGTTCTCAACTTGGGAAAGGATATAGTTCACCAGTGATCTATCATCTGGATGGATAATATCCAAGAGATACTTGTTTTCCAACTCTGAGGGTTGATACCCAGTAATTCTTTCACACGCCGGAGAAATGTAAAGTAATTCGCCAGAGACATTTATTCTCGCGATCATATCTGAAGATTTTTCAGCAAGCAGGCGGAACTGTTGTTCAGATTGTTCCAGAGCAAAGAGCAGGTTTTTTTGTTCGCTCAGGTCCGTATGCGTACCAACCATGCGAATTGGTGTTCCATGATCATTGTATGAAATTATCTTTCCACGATCCAGTATCCAGATGTAGCGACCATCTTTGCACAGCATCCGGTGCTCTGTCCGATAAGAATCAGTTTTCCCATCTAGGTGTCCTTGAACAACTTCAAGAACTTTATTAAGATCATCTGGGTGAACCAGGTTTTTCCATGAATCTAAAACATGGATTATTTCATCGTCCTGGTATCCAAGCATTTCTTTCCAGCGATGTGAGAAATAAACCTGTCCACTCTGGATATGCCAATCCCAAACGCCATCGCCGCTGCCTTCTAATGCGTAATGCCATCTTTCTTCACTGGCTCGTAGAGCTTCTTGCATCTCCTTGCGTTCAGAGATATTTCTACCTACGAAAAGAAGCTGTTTAGGATGCCCGTCCACGTTCATCAATAATGTAACTGTTAATTCATACCACTCCAGTGATCCATCCTTGTGATACATCTGAACTTCAATGGGGGTTGTTAATTGAATTTCAGCTGATTGCTCTTGGGTTCTTTTCGAAATATCTGCAATGGTGGAATGTAAAAGATTGGTTGAATCTGCAGATAATTGCTTATTGAATGGAATTTCCATTAATTCTGAAGCGTTGTAACCCCGTTGTTTATATGCTGCCGGGCTTATATATATGGGGGTAAGTTCCAGATCGGTCAGAAACACTGCCTCAGCCATACTTTCGGTAATGATTCGCAACCTTTCTTCAGATGCGATCAATGCTTTTGTAGTAGCTATCCTGTCAGAAATATCCCTGGTGATGGAAAGAATACAATTTTCTCCATTAATATTTATCAATCTGGCAGATAGCAAACAGGTAACTATTTCGTTGTCTTTTCGTTTAAAAGCGGTTTCAAGGTTTATTACTTCGCCCGTTTTTTGAAGCTGATCCACCATCTCCAATCGGGTGCTATTGTCTACCCAGAGATTAATTTCCTGTGATGCATTACCGATCACCTCATTTCGTGAATATCCGGTTAAAACACAAAAACCCGGGTTCACATCAATAAACTTACCCTCAGTTAAGCTGGAAATCACAATGGCATCGGGTGAGGTTTGGTATACCTGATTGAGTTTTTGCTCTGATTGTTGTAGGGCTTCCTGAGTCCGCAAGTAATCTTGGTGGTTCCTTATTGAGCGAATTCCATTAGCGACATCCAACCCAAAGGATGTAAATAATTTACGCTCCTCGTCATCCACATTCAGGTTCTCACCGGAATACATGTATAAAAGAAAATTTTCTGTTTCGCTGATTTGAAGGGGAATCACAATGAACGTGTGGCATTTATCTTTTATTGGGTTCTTTACATTTCTTTTGCCTGATGCTTTTGTACTACCAAACTGCCCCACGGATGGACGATGATTTTGAACTGCTTCACGAGCAACTTCATGCATGGCTGGAGAGAGAACCAGGTCTGAATTTTCCACAGGATATTTATTAAGGGAATAAGCGGCTATTCTTTCTCCTATTTCCCCATCAATGGTGTCCTTCTTCCCTATCCACGCGAGATAAAATAGACCAGAATTTACAATCGCTCTACAGATTTCCTTAATCAGCTCTGTGTCATTATCAATCCGGACTAATAGCTGGTCGCATTGAGAAATCATCTGCAGCATTTTATTTGTCTTCTGCAGACGTCGCTCGTTCTTCTTCAGATCTGATATATCCTGGGCAAGCCCCCAGAGAATTTTGAGATTTCCCTGACTATCAAGGTAAGGATTTGATGTAATCCATAAGTCTGCTATATCCCCATTGGATTTTCTAATTCTTACTTCAAAATTAATGGGCTTATGTTCCCTAATACTGACATACCTTTTTGTTTCAAATGTGTATAGATCTTCAGGGAGGATCAGCGCTTGAATCGACTCCAGGGTTGGAATAAACATTGCAGGTGTTTCATCTGTAATGCGGTACAGTTCATCGGACCAGTAAAACTCATCTGTAAGCACATCACATTCCCAATATCCGATATGCGCACGGTTGCTGGCTTCAAGGAAAGCTGCCCGGTTTTTTGCTAAATCTTCCTCGATCTGGAGTCTCTCAGAAAATTCCAACTGTAATTCTCTGGTTTTATTCTGAGCATATTTGGATAAAGTCTGTTGCTGTTTAATCAGGCGGTAGAATAGGACCCCCAATAAAACCACCCACAATCCAGTTATCCACTTGATAAGATAATTTTCTGATCGAATATTCTTTTCGAAATCTGATGGAAAATATCTGCGTAAAAATAAAGAGGTCCCAGGGAGAACAATTTCAGCTTGAGCATATTCCAGATTTCCAATTTGATCTGATTCTGTTAATGGCAAATCATTTATATTTATTAAAACAAATTCATTTTGTAAACCAGATACTTCTGCAAGCCATTTACCCGGTTCAATCAGTATAAATAAAACATGTTTTTCGTTGCGGAAGGAATTCTTACGATTTAATATTAGAATAGTGGATTGATCAGATTGCTTGTATGTATTTATCTGCCATCCCGCCGGGAGAACTGATTTTTGAATGAACAAAGCCAGATCTTGTTCCAATGGGGAATTTTCAGGAGCTGAAAATGAGATGCCATCTGGTGTAATACTTCCCAGGCTGATTATCGCTGGATAATCGACGATAAAATCTTTTGAATAAACTTTCCAGTCTTCCTTGATTAGTTCGTATGGATCAGGATTCTCTGCATCATCATTAAGCTGATACCAGATATCCATTCCATTCTCAACTTCATTGATGTATTGAGATAAAACTGCGGCATCTTGCTGTAAATTGCTATTGAACTCAAACCGAGCCTCTTCTATAAAACGCCTGTCAATTTCTGTGATTAATTCATACCAAATTAATCCCCCAAGAAATACCGCAATAACCGCTATCAACCAGGGGCTACTTAGCAGACGAGTAAATGGTTTCCGATTTCCCTTTCCGGAAATCTGATTCAATTTTTGCATTTTCTTTCCTGAAGATCAGGGTCCTAACATATTAATACTATTCGAACAATTCAATTACACCAATAAATTAAGAATAAAAATGTACGCGTTTAATATTCCTATCGACGGTTTGCAGTTAGCCCCGCTATACCGATGCTGATAAACCATAAGAAGATCATCGTGGGATTTACGGATATTTGTACAACAAAAATCCGCCATACATCTGCCATTGGGGGGAGAAAGTAACCACTGGCTTCAATACCCATGCTTGAAATCGCCACTAAACTTAACATAATCCATTCTCGCAAGAGAATAACAAATGTAGTGAATACTACTGCCAGACCCCACTTGGGAATACCTGCTGTGAAATATCTCTGTCGATTAAAGTAAACCCCAATGATCCACCCCGAAAAGACAGCAAAAACCTCCCAGGTAGATGCAGTAATCAAAAGTAATGCCGACCACACAATTACTAGGCTGATGCAGAGCATGATGGCAAACCAGAATGCTCTCCAATTTGCGTTCCTGGTCTTCATCCGGGATTGGTTGACGGCTTCTGAACAGACAGGGCAAAGGACAATATTATCTTCATCCGATTTTTCAGGCGGATGAAGCACAACTTCCATCGCAGATACTTCTCTACCACATCGATGACAATGGTACATGTTTCCCAGCTCTTTACAGAAAAAACTGGTGAGTTGGCATACCCACCAGATGTTTGGATTTTACATAATTGTTTCCCGGAAGATGTATACTGCACCGGGTTTCGGGCATATCGATTACCCCTTTGGTGTGATCCTTGATTGCAATCTTACAACAGCTTCTTGAACAAACTGTTGGACCTCTTCCGAAGGGTCAGTGGACCCTAACACCATCAGTTGATCCATTGCCCGCAGCCAGAATTGCATAGTCCCAACGCCCTTCTGACCCAAATCTGCCAGAGCACGCGCGGTATTAAGCCGGACAGAAGCGTTGGTATCATGCAGCATCTCCATCAACGGCTCAAGAGCTTGAGCATCACCCAACCGCCCCAGAGACCGGGCTGCGCACAAACGGGTAAAGAAGTCGTCCTCACGCAACATGCGGATGAGAGCGGGATAGACTTCCGGGTACGGACAGCCGCTCAACCCGGTGGCTGCAGCCGCGCGAATG
The DNA here is from genome assembly GCA_964600595.1 of uncultured Leptolinea sp. Taxonomy (GTDB): domain Bacteria; phylum Chloroflexota; class Anaerolineae; order Anaerolineales; family Anaerolineaceae; genus DAIOEK01. Next base: position 8,971 of record CAZRKL010000017.1, on the reverse strand, counting down.
GTTGAGTTAGTATCCTGTAACATTGCAAGCAGGGTTTTTGCTACTTCAGGCTTTCCATAATTTGCCAGAGCAGCCGCGGCTGAAGCCCTAACGTTAGCTTCTTTATCTTTCAATGCCTTCTGCAGCGCATCGGATGCCCGGCGGTCTTCTGTCATGTCTTCAAAGCGGCCTGATGGTTTCTTCGTGTCATTGGGGTAACGAATAACACCCAGAGCTCTCGCTGCGGATTCACGAACAACCAGTTCTGGATCATGCAATGCCTGGATAAGAATACCTACGCCCTGAGGATCAGCCATGACACCCAGAGCCCATGCAGCAGCTTCTCGTACAGCTGTCTCTTTGTGCTTGCTGGCTGCTTCCAGTTTGTTGAAATCATAGTCTGCATCCAGAATCACCTGAGGAATTTGTTTGTTCCTGCGCAGTGGAGGATAATCCTTTTTCCCGCCTGCAATTGCTGCCTTCATCACATCAATATCATAAACAGTTGCCGGGGGGGCAACCTGCGTTGATGCGACTTTACGTGGAACAGTGGCAATTTCCGGGGTGGTTACTTCCACCTGTTTGCCATATGCTTTCAAAGCTTCCGCAGCAGCTGCACGAACACGTAACTCACGATCTTTACCCAGCTTCTGCAATTCATTCATTGCCCATACATCATCAGGTGTATCTTCAAACACACTTAGTTTACGATTTATGTTTGGCAAATCCTTGATATTGCCCAAAGCATACGCGGCTGATTCGCGAACAACTGCATCGGGATCTTTCAGGGCATTGACTAATGGAGAAATACAATCGAAGGATCCAATTTCCCCTAACTTCCAGGCTGCCGATTCGCGTACATCAAAATCAGGATAACGAATTGCTGCAGCAAGCTTATCAATATCTTCGCCAGCCTGCAGGACAATTTCTGGGAGTGGTTTATCACGCTTATATGTACTCACGGCAACCTCCTGGCTAGGGATACTAACCATATTTTAATAACAATTATAGAGTATAGTGCAAGATTGCATATTGGATTCGAGTAACTACTCGAATCCATATACCCGCCTGGGTGATAATTAACTTTTATATATAGTTGCAATCGATGTACCAGTTGGCGGAAACAACCAAACTGGCAATTTATTCAAGCATTCTTAAAAATGCTTCTACAATTTGAGGGTCAAACTGTTTGCCTGCCTGGTCTCTGATATAAGATTTTGTATCCTGCTCTCGCCACGCCGGACGGTAGGGTCTCTTGGAGGTTAACGCATCCCATACATCAACAATGGAAAATATTCGAGCCGATAGAGGAATACTCTCGCCTGAAAGCCCTTGCGGGTAACCTGTTCCATCCCAACGCTCATGATGACTGTAAGGGACATCTAAAGCTTCCCTCAGATATGGGATACCGGAGAGCATCTCGTAAGCAAATGTTGGATGCTGCCTCATGATCACCCATTCATCCTGAGAGAGCGGACCCGGTTTCAGAAGGATACTATCTGGAACGCCCATCTTTCCAATATCATGCAGCAATACACCGCGGCGTAATTGCGCAAACTGTTCCCGTGGAATTCCAATGACTGATGCCAACCGGAGTGTCAAATCAATTACTCTTTCTGAATGGCCCAGAGTTTCTTTATCACGTAATTCTAACGCTCTCGCCCAACCTTCAATGGTTGCCTCATAAGCTGCCAACAACTCCAGGTTGGTGTGTTCCATTTTATTGAAAAGGTCTGCATTATCTATGGCTATGGCAACCTGCATCGCAAGTGAGTGGAAAAAATCCTTCCAATCACGGGCAATATTCATAGGTTTACGACTGAATACCTCCAGCACACCCTTAACTTCATCCTTGGCAATTAATGGAATAGCGGCATAAGACGCAAATGATTCACCAAAACGGATGGCCGGATTCTCATCAGGGTCGGGTTTGTTGGCTATGGGCAAGAACATTGGATTTCGATCTCTAAACACTTTTCCGGTAAAACGGCTTTTCATTGAGACCATCCTCTCAGAGAAAGAGGCTTCAATGACTTTATTATTAAATCCGTCCTGCCCGACAACCAATAATTGATCTGAATCCAGGTGAGGGATAAGCAGTAAAGCTGCATCCACTGATAATGATGAAGTAACATTGGGCATAATGTCACTGACAATTTCATGGAACGTAGAATGTCCGGTAATGGCTGTATCGATATTTCTCAGAGCACCCAGCCTCTTGACCATCTGCTGCATATCTTCATAATTCCGGCGAAGCTGTTCATCAGCAACATATCGGCTCGTTACATCCTGGTAACTCCAAACTCTGCCAATTTGCTGATTATCCATCATTTGCGGAATTGACAGCTCTTCAATGACTTTTCCGTTCTTCAGACGTAATACTTGCCATGATCTTTCAAGGGGATGCTTCTTGACCTTTGCTAAGAATTTTGCATACTCAACACCAGAACGGAAATGAGAGCTCATTTGGTTGACAAACATCTGGTGATCAAAACCATGCTCGGGTAAATTAAGACCCCATATCTCAAACAACTTTTGATTAAAGATGGTTACTCTACCATCCATATCGACAGCCAGTATTCCGCTTTCAGTAGATTCCAGGGTCGCCTGGTTTAACGATAGTGATTGTCTAATTTCCTGTTCTTTATGTTTCAATTCAGTAATATCGGTGATAGTGCCGATAAAACCTCGAATTTTTCCATCCTGATCTTTAAATGGCCTTTCCCGATCCGTAACCCAAACAACAGATCCATTCGGTTTAATTCGGCGATATTCCATATTCAGGTCTACCGATTTTGTCTTGGTGTGATCCCATTGTTCAAGGACATGCTCTTTATCATCGGGGTGAATTCCATTGGTCCAATCATCTTTATTTGATGTTAGTTCTGTAACACCGGTAATTTCTTTCCATCTTTCATTTATGTACGCGGAAACACCATGCAGGTCTGTCTCGTAAATACCAACGGGTGCATTTTCAGCCAGATTTCTGAATCTTTCTTCGCTTTCAACGAGTTTTTTCCTGGCTTCGCGGTATGCTGTAATGTCTTCATAAGTGCCTAGTACGCCATCGACATTCCCATTCTCATCATGTAGAGGAACCTTATTCGTTCTGGTCCAGAGGGAATCGCCATTCGGTATCAGCTGCTGTTCCTCAATCTGCAATTTGGGCTGATCAGTTTCCATTACCTCGAGATCATCCTGCCTGTACGATTCCGCCAACTCTGGCCTGGTTAGATTAAAATCATTTCTTCCTATCAAATCATCCAGGTTGTCAAAACCCAGATCCTTAAGGAAATTGCGATTGCCACCCAAATAATTCAGGTTCTTATCTTTCCAGAATACTCTTTGGGGAATGGTATCAAGCACTAACTGAAGCATCTTGCGTGATGCCTTCACTTGTTCTTCAGCAAGTTTTCTTTGTGAAACATCAGATAACATGGCAATCGACCCAATCGTCATGCCATTACTATCCACCATATTGGTTGCAGAAACCAGGCACCAGATAATTGTGCCGTCTTTCTTCACCATTCTGATTTCGTATCGATCAACTTCTCCCGGCTTTCGCAACATCATGGGATCCTGATAGATATTCCTGTCTTCTTCAGGTATGAATTCCTGCACTTGATGGTTAATCAATTCATCGACAGAACAACCCAGTATTTCTGCCATTCGCTGGTTAACAAAGGTACTACGGTTATCCAGATCCAGTGTCCAAATTCCTTCTGATGCGGTATTCACTATCATGCGGTTATGCTCTTCACTCTTTCGAATCGCTTCCAGCGATTCTTTACGTTGAAGAATATTCCACATGCCTGACATTAATAAGGTCAGTTGCCGAACATCAGATTCATCATAATCATCAGATTTATTCCCAACACCCGCAACCACCACAATATGATCACCATCAAAAATAGGCACATTCATATGCCGAATCAGGTGTACGTGACCTTTCGGGTAGCCTTTCTTTGCCGGGTTTTCCCCCTGATAGTCATTTGTAATTACTGGTTTACGCTGCCTTACAGCTTCTCCCCACAAACCGGTTTCTTCCACCTTATAGACGATTGGTTTAGTTTCAATTACGCATTCTTTCATCGCTTCCTTCGACCAGGAATACATGGTCATAACCGTTTCATCTTTATTTACAAAAGCGATGTAGCCCAAGCTACTCTTGGTTAACCGTACTGCTTCTTCCATTGTGTATTCGGTGATATCTTGTGTGGATCTCTCATACATCTGGTTCAATTGTTCCAGTGCTTGCAGACGTGCATTACTCAGGGCAATGACTTCCTGAGATTTTTTGCCGTCCGAAATGTCATCCATCATTGCAAGAACATATTCAACATCACCACGATCTGAGTGTATGGATGCAAATTTCAATAACCCCCATTTTTGATTCCCATTTACATCAAGGAATTGAATTTCCAATTCCTTTGCAGGGCATTCATTTGCTGCAATCTCAGAGATCGTCCTGTTTACAATTCCCCGAAAAGCCTCTGTCACATTGCTTGATAGCATAGAACCCAATAGTTCATTAGGTGATTTATTCAGTAATGATGCCAATGCCGGATTAGTCTGAATGAACACTCCCTTAGGGGTAAGCAATGCAATTCCTGAGGCGGCATTTTCGAAAATAGCTCTAAACCGAATTTCGCTCTGTTCCAATTCCTTTTCGGTAACAAATTGGACAATGTGATTCTCCACCTGTTGAATGACCCCACTGAGCATATCCAGAATATGATTGAATACTGTCAATTTACTCGAATCTGCCAGGATTATCGCCCCAGTTACCGATCCCTGATATCGAACAGGAAGAGCAATACATGTTTGAATGCTATCATTCTGAAGGAAAGGATCGAGCAGACCTTCATCCACAATCGTGTTCCTGGAATCGATAACCAACCGGTCCAGGTTATTTAGTCTGGATAAAATGGATTGACCCGCATCCACTTTAGTCTTAATAGGTTTTTTTGTATTTGCGTTCAGCCATATCTCAACCTTGTTTTGCCCTTCAATAACCGATTCATATCCTGATATGTTAAGTTTCAGTTCAGCAGCAATAAGTTTTGGTATTTCCGCGCAGACCGATGTAATATCTCTGGCGCTGCTAAACAACTGATTGATTTCTAACGACAGGGTTTGCTCAATTTCGTGCAGTCTTTCATTCGTGACTTCTTCAAAAATTGTTACAAATTGACCCGGTATCGGAGAGTATGCGGTTATATCAATCCATTTACCTGATTGCTTAATAAATTCGAAAAATTTTCGAGACTTTCCTTCATAAGCAACTCCATAGTAATCCTGGATCCAATGGTCGCCAAAGGTGGGGAATAACTCATTAAACCGCTTACCAATGATATCTTTTCTCCGTAAACCAGCCATTTTTTCAAAACTGGCATTAACATCCACGAAACGGAAATCTATTGGCTCTCCACGATCATTGCAAATCATCTCTTGCGTAGAGACAGGGTTGTTCATGGAGTTAAATAGCTCAAAGTACTGAAGCTGCGTTTCATAAAGCGATTGCCTGGTATGATATCTCTCAGTAATATCTTCAAAAACCAGGATCGCCCCATCCACAACCTGATTTGGCTTGATGATGGGAGATACATTGAACGAAAGAATGACCTTGCCTTCGTCCTGTTCAAGAACCAGAGTCTGCGAGAACAACCTGTCGCCTGTACTTTGCGCTTTTAGGAATGGAACATCATTTTTCGTGATTCTTTTTCCATCAATATCTTTAAAGTATTTCGGGCTTACAAAGAAATTGTCAGGCAGTTTTAATCCATGGTGAAACCCAAGCATAAATTCAGCTTCACGATTAATAAATGTGGTTTTACCTTCTTTATTAAGAATACAAATTCCGATTGGGGCATTGCGAATTACTTCTTCAAATAAATTCATCTGAGATTGCAATTCATTTTGAATTTCATCTTCTTGATGAATATTGCGCAAAACAGCAAGAATCCCAACCGGCTGGGTATGATCATTCGTTGCCAGTTCAAGGTGAACTTCACGCCACAGGGTCGAACCATCTTTACAGAAAAATTCAATTTTTAGTTTTCGTGAATGCGAAGATGTGGTATTTCCAGCTGATGCAATTTCCAATAATTCATTTATTGCCGTATTAAGCTTTTTTTGAGAATTACTTGTCACCTGCTTATTTATGGGTAAGTCGCGAACTTCTTCAGGTGTATATCCCCTAACTACCCCTGTGGATGGGCTCATATAGATGGGGCGTAGCGAGAAGTCCAGCAGCAATACAGATTCAGAGATTGCTCCTGCAAGAATTTTATACTTCTTATCCAGAGATAATTCTTCTGTTGGCTGCGTTGACATATTCACCAGTTTTCCTTTTTCTCTAATCACCTTGTTTGCCCAATTCTGAGCGTTAATATCTTTTTAGTGATTTTCATTTTTATTCTCAATTCAAGCCTGAAGCATTTGTCCGTCTGGCAATCTTTTTTTCAGCTTTTTGTAAAAACATATTCTCATCGGCAATCTGGATGATCTGATCCAGACTGACACCCGGTTGGTTGGTTGCTCCCCCAAATGATAGACTGATAGGAATGGTTGGCTTTCCTTCGTGATACGCATCCAACTGCAGTTGGATGCGCTCCATTGCTTTAGCTACAGCTACAGAATCTGTGCCAGGCAGCAGGATGGCAAATTCATCGCCGCCAATTCTCGCAACTATATCCACTCCCCGAAATGCAGATCTTAAGACATTTGCTGTTTGTCTGAGTAATTCATCGCCAACCGCATGGCCAAATCGGTCATTGACACTCTTCAGGTCATCTACATCGATGATTATTACTGAAATAGGATGGGTGTTATCCTGATCTAATTTCTTTTTCTGTTCTTCAAAATAGGTGCGATTGAAAATACCGGTCAACACATCATGCGTGCTGGCATAGCGCAACTCATTTTCTTCCTGCTTACGTTCAGTTATATCTCTAAAAACTCCAAAGGAACCCATGTAATTACCGCCCTCATCATTTTGAGGAGAAGCAGTAATCAACATCGTTCGAACGACCTGATCAGGGCGGATGATCTTCATCTCATAAGTCGATTGCTTTCCCGATTGGCGTTGTTGTGTTTGCGATGCAATTTTCTGGAACTCTTCATCGTCCATGAAATCCTGTAAGGATTTTCCGGTAAGCTCTCCGGGGGATACACCAAAAAGTACTTCTGCTGCTGGATTTGCATACAAAAATACTTCATGTTGATTCACAAAAGCGATGCCTTCTCCCTGATTTTCGACATAACTTCGGTAACGTTCTTCACTTTTCCGAAGCTCTTCTTGCGTTTTCTTCTGTTCTGTAACATCCCTGGAAAGTATTCCAATATGAAAACCTTTGCCAGTTTTAACAGAAAATAAGGATTGTTGAATCTGCCGAATATCCCCGTTTTTTTGCTTCAGGGGAATTTCATAGTGCATATCCAATTGTCCATCTTTTCCTTTTTGGCTGATTTCGATAAATTGTTGTGTAATTTTTTCCCTAAATTCCGGCTGCCCATCATATTCAGGCATCATTTGCATCACAAATTCCCAACCCGAATTGTTGAATATTTCTTCTCGAGAATACCCTGTAAGATTCTCCAGGCTCTGATTAATTTCAATCACTTTACCGTTATCATCCAGAATTAAGACAGCGTCTGTTGTTTGTTCTACAAAGTTCCTGAATTTATCATCACTATCAATTAGTTTTTGCTCAGCCTGTTTTTCAAGAATGGCATTAGCCACCTGATTTGAAACAAAAACCAATAACTCCAGGTGATCTGCAGAATACCTTTCACCTTCCTGGTAAGTCTGCACAACTAATACACCGTAAGTCTCCCGATCCTTGTTCTTCAGAGGAACTCCCAACCAATCAATGGAAGGGGTTCCAACATTCTCCACAAGACCTTGCGCAGCCATCCGCTCAAAAGCCTCAGGATCTACCAGACAGGGTTGACCTGTATTTAAGACATATTCAGTCAACCCTCTGGTTGGTTTTCGTGGTCCCGGATATTCATCATACTCATCAACATGGTATGGGTATTTAATCCGGTCAGAATCCGGGTCATATAATGCGATGAAAAAATTCTTAGCGGGAATTAAATCACCAATGATTTCGTGAACAATTCGGTACAACTCATCCAGGTTTATCGACTCAGAGACCGCTTGTGAAATTTTATAGAGCGCTTTTTGGCGGTTGATTGCTTCAATTTGGTCAGTGATGTCAACAATGATCGAGGTCAATCCTGAGACCTGCCCATTTTCATCCAGTATGGGACTGTTAAACCACTCACAAATTACTTTTCGCTGATCCCGGGTGATATGATTTACTGTCAGTTTCTCACCACCTGTTCCACTCAGCAAGGATCGAAAAGTCTCAATCATAATCCTTCGCATATTGGATGGAATAATCAGTTCATTGACAGTATTGCCAATCGCTTCAGAGGATGAAAAACCAAATATCTTTTCAGCCGCTGGGTTCCACGATAGAATCCTGCCTTTTCTATCCAGGTCAATCACTCCGATGGGTGTATGTTCAATAAATAGTTTTGTTCTTTGTTCATATAAACGCAGATCCCGGCTGTATTGAACCTCTTTGGCAAGGGCTTTCCTTAATCTGCTGATTGCCACCCGCGTTAAGAACGCTACACCGGTAAATGTGAAAATTTCAGGAGCGTGGTAAATAATTTTACCCATCAAGTCAGTTGCATCGGGGGTGTATCTGACCACGGCAGCCAGGATAGAGGCGCAAAGAATAAATAGTAAAGTTTTTCCATTCGTCAGAATTCCAGCAAGCAAAATTGACAGAATGAAGGTAAAAGCACCCGATGTTGGAAATTGGTTTGTAATTACCGTATATAAACCAAAACCAAAGAACAAAATCACCGGAGTGTATTGAGATATCCTAATTAATGAGTGGCTTATCAAAAGAAAAGACACTACGAGCAAACCATCCATAGCCAGAATAACCAGGAATACACCCCAGGCTGAATT
>CAZRKL010000016.1:27923-29523 GCA_964600595.1 uncultured Leptolinea sp. | reverse complement strand
CTGCAAAATAGTTTACTTCAATAAATGCTTTTCGTGGGGCAGACTCAAAATGTGGGGTTTGGTCTTCGATGGGTGCCATCACCCCTGTCATCTCCTCGCCAAACATAACAATACTTCCGCCAAAGTAGTTCGCCCTTACTTTTACGCCAACATCATCAGGAACATAAATCTTGATTTCTCCAGCAAAACCATTGAAACTATACTTCACGCCATCAATCAGATTTTCCTCAGTTGAGAGATCAAGAGTGGTCTCACCCACAAATACATGGTGTTCCTTGAGATTTCCTTCATTCTTCCATTCACCGGTGAATGAGGAATCATCTGCCCACCAAATCCAGAATGGACGACCCGGAGGTCTGACTAGCAACCAGACTCCAAAGGCGATCAGGATTACCGGCCACAAGTATGCCCAGATATTCAGATGCCAGATATTTTCAACCAGCGTAATCACACCCAGTGTAATGAGCAATATTCCCAGATAACCCATCCAACGTTTCATATCGACCTCAAAAAATGTAAGATAAAAACATGCCTACCAGAATAGGATAGGATAAAAAATCATATCACATTCAAACAACTGTCTTCTCAAAATATATATACGATAAACATACGAAATGGATGTATGGCTGTTAATAATTATCTTGCAGTTGTCTAATACTATTTTCACATCAGTCACATAAAATTGATACAATTTAGAATGATCTATGGTTTTCTTCATAGTGTGAAAGGAACATTTTATGGAATACTCATTTGGATATGGCGGTGGTTATATAATTTATCTGCTCTTCTCTCTGCCTGCCCTTCTGCTCGGTTTGTGGGCGCAGATGAAAGTGAAGAGCTCATTCAATACATACTCGCAAAAAAGAACTTATGGAAATTTCAGCGGCGCCCAGGTTGCCCGGTATATGCTGGACCAGGCTGGTTTGCACCAGGTAAAAATTGAAGAAGTAGGCGGTAACCTGAGTGATCATTATGATCCGCGTCACAAAGTGTTGCGCCTCAGTCACGGTGTTCACAATACGCCTTCCATCGCAGCCGCAGGGATTGCAGCGCACGAAGCCGGTCACGCTATTCAACACGCAGAAAGTTATGCCCCTCTGCAATTTCGCAATCTCATGGTGCCCACAGTGCAGATTGGCAGCTGGTTGGGTCCGATCATCTTCATGATCGGTTTGTTCATGGCGGGCCAGACGGGTACCACCATGGCATGGATTGGACTACTCCTTTTCGCGGCAACCGCAGTTTTTGCTTTGATCACGCTACCAGTGGAGCTGGACGCTTCCCGCAGAGCGAAAGCGTGGTTGACCAATTCGGGAGTCATCCATACCGGTGAAATGGAAGGAGTGAATAAGGTTCTGGATGCAGCCGCGTGGACTTACGTTGCCGCAGCAATTCAGGCAATTTCCACCATACTCTATTACGGTTTCCTGCTGATGGGCAGAAGAAGAGACTAATTATCAAAGCCAACAAGAACAACGCCTTCCATAAGAGGGCGTTTATTTTTAATATGTCAGAAATTTTATATAATAAGTCTATGACACCTCAAACCTACCTGATGTACCATGAACTGGCTCCCTGGTTCCACCTGCTCACACCCCCA
>CAZRKL010000016.1:11810-27823 GCA_964600595.1 uncultured Leptolinea sp. | reverse complement strand
GAAGATGCCATCATGTATATCACTACTGCAGATGACCTCGCCGCCACGATACAAACCTGTCGGGCACATCTTAATCCGGGCGGTTTAGCGGTGATTGCTCCAGATTGGACTTTGGATGAATTCACTCCAGGAACCAGTCACGGTGGTGTGGATGACCCGGATGGCAGAGGAATGCGTTACCTTGAATGGATTCACGCGCCCGATGATGGTGCTACATCCTACCGGACTGATTTTTCATATCTCATCCATGAAGCGGACGGCACCACCCGCTGTTACTCAGAATCACACACACTGGGCATTTTCCCAACTGAGGATTGGCTTGCAGCCTTGCGTATGAGTGGATTCAAACCTGCGATCTTTCCTGATGTTGAGGGCAGGAAGATTTTTGTCGCTCAAAGAGGAAACCATTGAGATGAAAACCTACCGTAAAGAAATATGGATGCTCATCCCTGGTCGGCGGGGTTTTGTAAATATCACCCCTGATGTCGCTTCCTGCATTCGTGAAAGCGGCATTCAAGAGGGTCTGGTGCTGGTGAACGCCATGCACATCACTGCTTCGGTATTTATCAATGATGATGAGCAAGGACTGCATCAGGATTATGACCGCTGGCTGGAGAAACTGGCACCGCATGAACCTGTTTCAGGATACCTTCATAATCGCACCGGAGAGGATAACGCCGATGCCCATATGAAACGCCAGGTAATGGGACGTGAAGTGGTGGCAGCCATAACCAACGGCAAACTAGATTTTGGCCCCTGGGAGCAGATTTTCTACGGGGAGTTTGATGGTGGAAGAAAGAAACGGATATTAGTCAAAATCATCGGTGAGTAGTGAAACCAATAAAAAAGCAACCTGTCATTCAACAGGTTGCTTTTTAACTTCAGTTTAATGATTAGCTCTTAATCATAATGAGAGCCATCTTATAAGGCTTTACCGCTTTAAGCGAATGCGGGTCGTTCGCCGGCATAATAATCGATTCACCTGTCTGCAGATGATGCCAGGTTCCGGAGATGCTAATTTCTGCTTCACCATCAAGAATTACAACCAGCGCGTCATACGGAGCGGTATGCTCAGATAGCGTCTGCCCCTCATCAAAAGCAAAAAGCGTGATTGTTCCACTTGGTTTGTTGATCAGCGTTTTACTGACCACAGATCCTGTTTGTATTTGTACAGAATCTGCCAGGCTAAATGGTTGGGTGAATGTAGTCTCACTCATGATATTCCTCACAACAATAAGAATAAGTTGCCCTGCTCAACAATGAACAGGGCAGTAATTTTCAGTACTGGTTGGTCTGTGTTTAATAAGAAACGATGCGCGGGAGTTTCTTTGCCTGATCCACCCAATCCTTTACCTGATCTTCGGTTGGCATCTTACGAACCAACTTCTTCTTGGCATTGGCTTCATCAAGCATTTTGAAAAGATTTGCAGGATTTCGGTTCCCCAGCTCCACGACTGTGTCTACACCTGCTTCTTCCAACAGATCTGAATACTCGCTGCCAACGCCTTTGATCCTGAAAAGATCAGAGAGGTTTACCCATTCAAGGATTAGTTTTTCAGAGATCCCGGTTTTCTCGGCAACTTCTTTCCGATCTTTAGGGGTTGCAGCAACTTCCAATAGTTTTTCGGTAGTTCGAATACCAGCTTCCTGCAACTTTACTTTGAATTTTTCACCAATTCCTTCAACGTCAATAATCGATGGCATAACTGTCCTCCTCTAATTTGTTTTACTTCTCTATTATAGGAGGATTAATGTAAAAATACAAAAGCAAGGATAATCTTTCACGAGAAAATTTTGATAATTTTAAGTCAGCTTAGTTGCTTAAGACCTTCTGTGATAATTTTATCGAATTCTTGTTCCATGATTTCATTTATTCCACGCATCCCATCGACCACTGATTTCGCCCAAAGCAGATACTCGGATCTGCGTTGAATATCCCATCCCTGGGGAGGGTCAACAACAACATCGCTGATATTACTGATTTTATCTGACAGTTTCACTAATTTCGCTGCGTCTGATAATTTGGGAGCATGTTCCACCTGGAGCTGTTTCCTGACAAGTTTTGGCAGGCTTTTATCGTCTGTGACCTCCATCACAATACCTGCAACTCGATCACCGAACACCTCTGAAATTTCATCCCTCGTCGTACCCGTATCTTCTATTGTGTCATGCAACACAGCTGCAAGGATAACATCTGGATCTCTTACACCACCCACTTCGCATAAGTATAGAGCTACCTGAACGGGATGCTCTATGTATGGTGATTGATCTGTATTCTTCCGTCGCTGCCGGGTATGCTTTTTTGCCGCAAAAGCGATTGCCCGCAATAATTGTGAAGGAAAATCCTGTTCCAAACTACTCCCCTTTCATATTAATGAACAACACCAGAAGACTTATTTCTGATGCTGTTTTTTTTTATTAATTCTCCAGTGAACAATACTCTTTGAAATCCGCTTGCCAGCCCTCTGGCAGATAGGCTCCCGATGCGGTATCCTGCCGGTATTTCCCCAGATATTTTCCGGTATGAATTTGCTCCAACGCACTTAAGAGGATGTCGATTTCTTCAGTGGTATTGTATAAACCAAATGAAATTCGAACCAATCCGGGCACAGCCCGTTTATCTCTTGCAAGAATGGATGAACGCACACTTTCAGCTTCGGATTCATCCACATTCATGAGTTTCAACAAATACGGATGCGCGCAGAAACAACCATTCCGCACGCCAATTCCGAACTCAAACCCCAGGATGGCTGCCAACAGGTAATGAGAATAACCTTTCATATTCAAGGGAACAACACCCAACCTGCTCGCGGCATTCGCGGGGTCTCTATCGCCTAAAACATCCATGAACGGCAACTCTGCCAGCCGTGAAAGGATATGTGTGGTCAATTCGGCTTCATGTTTCGCAACTGCCTGCATACCGATTTTTTCCAGTGTGGTGATGGCAGCAGCCAGGGCAATCGCGCCAATGGTGTTTGGACTGCCCGCTTCATCCCTGTCTGGAGGTTCAGACCACTCTACAGAATTTAGAGTTACAATTTCAACTTCCCCACCACCCACCATGTCTGGGTCGCCAGTTGCGAAAAAATCTCTTCTGCCAATCAACGCGCCTGTCCCGAAGGGGGCGTACATTTTATGTGCAGATATTGTTACAAAATCCAGATGGTCGGGTGAATCCACCGGTCGCATGTCGATCTTGCGATGCGGCGCCAGTTGTGCGCAATCTACACAGATCAACGCTCCCGCCGCATGTGCTTTTTCTGCCATTCGATGAATTGGATTTATAAATCCGGTCACATTACTGGCGCCAGTAATGGAAACAATGGCAACCCTGCCTTTATATTCCTCAAGTAATCGATCGTAATCATCTTCATCTAACGCACCTTCGGGCGTGAGTCCAATATGAATCACATGCGCAGCTTTCCTCCATGGCAGATCGTTGGAATGGTGTTCCTGCGTGCTAACCAGCACAATATTTTTATCTGGAGTAAATGGAAACCTGCGGGCAAGTTTGTTGATAGCCTCAGTGGTGTTCTTACCGAAAATGCATACATGCGCGTTTCTGTCTGCACCAACAAATTCCAAAACTTTGACCCGGGATTCTTCATACAGGTGGGTGGAAATCTGGCTCTTAAAACCGGTGCCGCGATGCACACTGGAATAGTAAGCCATAAATTGGTCAACCATATTCTTTACCGGCAGCATGGGAGGTGTCGATGCCGCGTTGTCGAAATTGATATATCTGCCTTTCTGACCATTCAACAGGGGAACTTGAACATCCAATCCTACAAAATATTGCCGATAATCCAAATCATTACCCATGAATTCTCTCCTTTATATTATTAGCCAATAAACCTGTCTAATGAGTTTCTCAGGTCTTTGAACGCTTTTTCAAACTCACCCTCTTCGGCAGCATTCATCAAACAACTTTTCACATGGTCTTCGAGGATAACTCTTCCGACGCTGTTTAATGCAGATCTCACAGCTGCAATCTGGACTAAAACATCAGGGCATTCCTCATCCTGTTCCACCATGCGTCTGACTGCCCGCACATGACCCTCTATCCGCGAAAGCCGGTCAAGGACAGCCTTGCGGTGTTCATGATCGTGATGGGTTGAATTTGTATGCTCGTGAGAATCCATGGTGATCCTCCAAAGATAAATAAACAAAAACTCAAATTGCACATCAAATTAGTGGATTAGACAAAACAAGTTTATCTTGATTTTTGGTTTTATGAAAGTCAAGCGTTTACCAAACAGCCATTGAATTTCAGTATTCGATTTTCGCAGAAATCATCCTTTGATACCTGAAAAGCTGATCCCCTCAATAAATGTCTTTTGTGCCAGAAAAAAGATCACAACCATGGGTAACAACGTAACCACGGAAGCCGCCATTAAATATCCCCAATTCACCGAATACATGCTGCGGTAAAAACTCAGCCCCAATGCAATCGTGTAATTGGATTGTTTGTGCAGAAATACCAGAGGATAGAGGAAATCATTCCAAACCCCTTGAAAATTGAAAATCGCAACCGCGGCTAATGCCGGTCTGGCATTAGGTAAAATCACCTTCCACAGTATTTGCAGCCTGTTGGCCCCATCAATCAACGCAGCATCTTCCAATTCGCGTGGGATTCCAAGAAAGAACTGGCGCAGCAGGAAGATATAAAAAGGGCTGCCAAAGAAAGCGGGCACAATCAGCGGCAAGAATGAATCCACCCAGCCAAGTTTGTTAAAGATAATATAAATTGGAATAATCCGCACGGGTTCCACCAGCATCATGGTAGATAACATGAGTAAAAACAAAAAGTTCTTGCCGGGTGCCCGTAACCGTGCAAAACCATAGGCAATAAGCGTGCATGAAAGCAGATTACCCATAATTGCGCCGAGGGCAATGATTAAAGTATTCAGCGTAAATCGCCCAAATGGCACATACGTCAATGCTTCGGGATAATTCTGCCAGCGGATAGGATCCGGTATCCAGCGGGGTGGAATTTCCAGTATTTGCGCATCGGATTTAAATGATGAGGAAACCGCGAATAAGATGGGCAGTAGGAACATCAACGATCCAATAATCAGCATGAGATAGACAACAACATCCCAAAATGTCTTTTTTCTCCAGAAGTATGCAGCACCGTTTTGATCAGCCATCGTTATTCTGATGTTCCCCGGTAAAAAACCCATTTACTGCTTGTCGCGAAAATTATGATGGTGCAGAGCAACACGATCAAAAATAATATCCATGCCAGAGCAGATGCATATCCCATTTCTAGATAAGTAAATGCCTTCTGGTATAGATAAAGCACATAGAACAAAGTTGAATCCAACGGACCCCCATTGGTAGCCACATATACATTGGTAAAAGATTGGAAAGTCATGATCAATCCAAAGATCAGGTTGAATAGAATAGAAGGGGTCAGCATGGGAAGAGTGATCTTCCAGAATCGCTGCCAGATACCGGCTCCATCGATTGATGCGGCTTCAGATAATTCGCGGGGGATATCTTTCAATCCCGCCAGATAAATGAGCATTGATCTGCCTACCTGAAAGATAGACATTATCACCAGAGCCCATAATGCAAATTTTGGATCCAGTAACCATCGTGGTCCGGTGATTCCGATCATCTTCAGCGTGGAGTTAATCAACCCTGCCTGTGGATGAAATATCCACATCCACATGATGACATACGCTACACCGGTGAGCACAGACGGCAGGTAGAAAATCGTACGGAAAATACCAATGCCCTTTATCGGGCGGTTTAACAGAAGGGCAATTCCCAGCCCTAGAATTAAATCCAGAGGCACATAGGCGAATGTATAAATGAAAGTTACTTTCAATGATTGAAGAAAGAGTTTATCTCTTGAGAATATTCGAATATAGTTGTCCATTCCCACCCACTCCGGAGGGGTGAGTAGGTCCCAACTTGTCAGGCTGTAAAAAAAAGAAGCGATAATGGGTCCGATATAAAAAAAGATGAAACCCAATATCCATGGCGAAATACACAGGTAAAACGCCAACGCTTCTTTGCGCCGCAAATTCCAGAATTGAGATCGTGCGGGTAGATTATGCTGCATACCTGATCACTTTTTCAAAATGCGTATTGGAAAAGGGAGCGATTGTTTTGATCGCTCCCTTCATCTCAACAATGTGTTATTGTGATTTTTCGTCGAGCGCTGCTTGCGCTTCGCTGGCAGCATTAGCCATTACAGCTGCAACATCAGCTTCGGGATCTGTTAAAACAGTCTGCAGGGCTTTATTGAGGGCAGGGTCAGCTGTGGAACCCCAGAAATCTGTATACATATATGCCCTTGGTTTCAAATTATCCAAACCCTTAATCCAGACACTCTCAATCGGATCAGTGTACATACCAACTTCTTCGGCAGCGCTGGCTACCGGTGGGATACCATGCTGAGCCCAGGTCTTGGATCCCTCTGCTCCAACGTAAAAGCGCAGGAACCGCCATACCGCCTCAGGGTGCTCGGTGCCGCTGAAGATGCCAAATCCGCCCCAGAAGAGCACATTGGCGGGCTCTTTTCCCACGGGAACAGTCACCACCCCCAGGTCCACTTTTTCATTCTGGCGCAAACCAGCCTGCGGCCAGCGTCCAAATAACCGCATCGCCGCGGTTCCATTTTCAAATTCAGGATTACCGCCTGCCCATTGGTTAAAATCCGCGGGTGGAGGAGCGACTTTATATTTGTTATATAGATCGCCAAAGAACTGCATTGCCGCAATGGTTTCCGGAGAGTCCATGTGCCCTGTGTAGCTCTTGCCGTCTTCACTGATCAGGCTGCCTCCTGCGGCAGCCACCCAATATTCAAATCCGGTGGTCCAGTTCGCGGTCAGCTGTACTCCCCATACTTCGGGGGTGCCATCCTGATTTTCATCAATAGTCAGTTTCTGAGCGGTTTCCAGGAACTGATCCCATGTCCAGCCATCCTGCGGATACTCGACACCATATTTATCAAAAATCGTTTTGTTGTAGTACACGGCTAAAGTAGAGAAATCTTTTGGCAGGAAATATGTCTTACCCATATATTTGCCGGGATCCATCACCCCCGGCATGTAGATACTGGTATCCAGAGGGTATTGACCAGCGATGAGATCATCCAGTAGAAGGAAGGCTCCTTTGGAAACAAAATTGGGCACTGCGTCATCGCCGATTTGCATGATATCTGGTGCATCCCCAGATGCAATCTGTGTTAACAGACGGGTGTAGTAATCGCTTCCAGCGACTGCTTCGAGTTGAACGATGATATCAGGATTTGCCTGTTCAAATGCAGCAATAATCTCCTGGTGCGGATTCAAGCCCTCACCACTGTCACCGGTACCAACCCTGATGACAATTTTCCCCCCTTCCTGTGTGGGGGCAGGAGTAGCTGTCACAACCACTTCTTCTTTTACAATTTGGGTTATGATTTGCGGCTCTACCGGCCCAGCGGGCGCAGGAGACCCAGCGGGAACAGTACACCCGACGATCAGGCTGGCTACAAGAATCAGCATTATTGATATCGAACCAATTTTTGTTTTCATTTTTTCTCCCTCATGAAAATAACCAAACGAATTATTTAAAGCAAAATATTGGGATATTCTTAAGGATACCCACTTTGCATAATATTTTCAATTAAATATTACTACTGAAAACAACCACTCACTACCAGGGATACAAGGATTATCGCCGGTTCGAATCCCAGCCCACCAGGCGTGCCGAGTTCGCCAGCACCGGCACAGAAGACCCTTCATGGATTAGAGCGCCGATTACAGGACCAATAAGACCGAAAGAACCGAGAAAAACCGCCAGCACATTGACACCCATTGAGAAGATTACATTTGCCCTGATGACCTTTAAAGTCTTGCGGGAGAGTCTGAGCAAATGCGGTAAGCGTTCGATATCATCAGACATCAACCCCACCTGGGCGGTCTCCAGAGCCAGATCTGTGCCACTCAAGCCCATCGCCACTCCAACATCAGCAGCAGCGAGGGCAGGCGCATCATTAACCCCATCTCCCGCGAAGAGCACTTTATGCCCATTCGCTTGTAGATCGCGAATTATCTGTAGTTTATCCTGTGGTAACACCTGGGCAAAGGTCCGGTCAATCCCCAACTCCTTTGCTATTTTCTCAGCAGCAAATGGATTGTCACCCGTGATCATAATCACTTCCCGGATACCTTCTTTTTTCAGTTCAGCAATAGCTTTTCTGGCTTCCTCTCGCGCTGTATCCTGCAGGGCGATAAATCCCTCCACGACTGCGTCAACCCCAACTGGAATGACAGTGTACCCATCCCGCTCGAGGGATTCCAGACGGCTGGTATTTGCCGTGCTCCAGGAGACCTTCTCATCTAGAAGAAGGTTTTGACTCCCCAGAATTATCCGTTCTCCATTCACTATCGCCTTGACCCCGAATCCGGGCAAGACGGTAAAGTCATCCGGCTCGTGCAGGGGAATATTCTGAGCCTGGCTTGCCTGGAGTATTGCCCTGCCAATCGGGTGCTCGCTGAATCGCTCTGCTGATGCTGCGAGCTGCAGGATGTTCACTTCACTTTTACCATTCAGGCTGATCACTTTTTGAACACTCGGTTTTCCGATTGTCAGAGTTCCTGTTTTGTCCAGAGCGACAATATCCACCTTCCCAATGTTCTCAATCGTTGCTCCCGTTTTAACCAGAATACCCCTTTTCGCTGCATTCCCTATGGCAGCCACGACCGCAGTGGGTGTAGCCAGAACAAGTGCGCAAGGGCATACCACCACCAAAACGGTGATGGACCGCATAATATCTCCGGTTAACAAATAAACCAGAGTGGCGATGGCAAATGTTACGGGTACCAGAATTCTGGCGTACCGATTGGCGATCCTTTGCACTGGCGCCTGTGATTTCTGGGCATCTTTTACTAATTTCACTATTTGTCCGAGTGTCGTATTTTCGCCGACTCTGGTTGTTTGAATCTCCAAAACTCCCATATCGTTGATGGTGCCAGCGTAAACTTCATCACCAGGTACTTTATCCACTGGAACAGACTCGCCGGTGATGGCTGCCTGGTTAATACAACCTGTCCCTTTTTCTACAATGCCATCCACGCCCACTCGTTCTCCCGCTTTCACGAGAACGATGTCACCTTGCTCAACTTGTTCCACCGGGATATCTAGCTCTTCACCTCCGCGTCGAACGGTCACCATCGCCGGGATCAGTTTTGCAAGGTCTTTGAGTGCGTTGTCCGCCCGGGCAACGGTAAAATTCTCCAGCCATTCTCCAACAGACATCATGAAAACTACCAGCGCTGCTGCGCTGTACTCCCCCACAATAATTGCCGCAATCATGGCAACAGATGCCATCACTCCGGCAGTAATATCATGCTTGATCAATACCTGTTTTGCCGCAAATATAAAAAGGGGAATTCCACCAATCAATGCAGAAATTAGGTACAACCATTTCCCGGTTGCGGGTTGATTAAGCAGGATCGAAAAAACTACGCCAAGAATTAACAGCAATCCATTTCCAAATGTCATCAGCGTTTCATAAGACAGGAGGAAATCACGGTAGCGGGTAAAGAAAGATGTATTTTGTACTCGGCAGTCAGGACAATAATCCATATAGAAAATAACCTTTTTGATCCTTATATCAATCTTGGATATTATCCCCCCTGGGGGGATAGGGTATATATAATTTTAGTATTTATCCCCAAAAATACAATAGAAGAGTAGATGTTTTCCCATAAAGAACAAAAAAATCCGGCATATTCTGCCGGATAATTCTTGTTGATATCTGATTATCTTAATCTTCTTCCGATTTCCGTAAATGCGGGAAGAGAATCACTTCACGGATGGAACGGTATCCGGTAAGCAGCATCACCAGACGATCTATTCCCATCCCAAACCCGCCCATGGGAGGCATGCCATAAGACATTGCCCGCAAGTAATCTTCATCCAGCGGATTTTTCTCTTCGTCCTCATCTGTGTATGCTCTGCCCATCTCTAAAAAGCGGGCTTCCTGATCGAGCGGATCATTCAATTCGGTGAAGGCATTACATAACTCCATGCCTCCAACAAAACCCTCGAACCTTTCCACAGTCTGCGGGTCACCAGGCATTGATTTCGCGAGGGGTGAGATATCGCGCGGATAGTTATAAATAAAGGTCGGTTGAATGCAATTCGGCTCCAGGTAATCACCGATCATCCCGTCAATCAATTTTCCCCGGGTGGCGTTGGGGTTAAATTTCAGCCCTTTTGCAGCCATAGCATCTCGGAGTTGCTGATCTTCACGGTACTCCATGATATCGATCCCGGTCGCGTCAAGAATACCCTGACGCAGTTCAAGCCGCCGCCACGGCGGCGCCAGGTTTATTTCTTTTCCGTCAAAATTCACCACTGTTGTCCCGAGCGCTTGCTGAGCAGTGTAGGCGACCATCTCTTCGGTTGTTTTCATAATATCCAGGTAATCTGAATACGCCTGATAAAACTCAAGCTGGGTAAACTCTGGATTATGTTTATATGACACGCCTTCATTCCGAAAATCGCGGCCAATTTCATACACCCTGTCGATCCCACCTACAATAATCCGTTTCAGATACAACTCAAAAGAGATGCGCAGGAATAAGTCCTGTTTGAGTTGATTATGGTGGGTGACAAACGGACGAGCAGCCGCGCCGCCATAGATTGGCTGGAGGATGGGTGTTTCAACTTCAAGGAACCCACGATTATCCAGGTAATCGCGCAGTGATTTGACCGTCTTTGCCCGAATGCGGAAAATCTCCCGTACTTCCGGGTTCACTGCCAGATCTGCATACCGCTGCCTGAATCGCACTTCAGGGTCATTTAAGGTCGCGTGCCTGATCACCTGACCATCCACCACCTCGTCTTTCGCGGCGGGCAGGGGCAGCAGTGATTTTGCCAGCAAAGTATAGCTACTTACCTGTAGGGTAATTTCACCGGTGCGGGTGCGGAATAATTTCCCTTCAGCCTGGATAAAATCTCCCAGATCCAGTTCTTTAACGAAGAAATCCATTGTATCTTCGCCAAGCTCGTTCACGCGCAGAAAAAGCTGCAACTTGCCCGATCCGTCTTCCATATGGGCGAAAATGATCTTCCCCATAGGGCGGGTTGAGCGCAGTCTGCCTGCTACTTTAACCTTCACTTCAACCGGATCCTGACCGGAAGCTTCTGTATCTGTGAAAAGCTGGACCGCCTCAGCGGTGGTATGGGTTACATCTGCCCGGGTGGGGTATGGTTCAATACCGGAATCACGCAGCCGTTGTACTTTTTCCAAGCGGGTTCGTTCGAGCTCACTCAATTCAGGATCCATTTCTACCTCTTTAAATTCAATGATTGAAATAACATTATAAATGAAAAACGCGCCTCTCTATGATTGCAGTGTGGTTAATTCCAGGTTCTGTTGATGCGAGTTCAACATCAGCCAGAAACATCCACATCCTTGCCCGACAGACTGTATAATATTGAAAAACTGGCGAGGATATCATGCAAATTGAACCCGGATTGACTGGTGAAATTGAAATATTAGTGGATGAAAACGAAACCGCCCGGAAATACGGCGGTGAAACCCTCCCTCCCGTGTTAAGTACGCCACGTATGATCATGTATCTCGAAAGATCCTGCCACATCGCAGTGGTAAACTTGCTGCCTGAAGGGCAAAGCACAGTTGGGATTCTGGTGAATGTCCGCCACCTGGCAGCCACCCCGGTTGGGATGAAGGTGAAATTCAAGAGTAAATTATTGGAAGTGGATCGCCGCCGGCTCCGCTTTAAAGTAGAAGCCTGGGATGAATCTGAAAAGATCGCTGAAGGCGAACATGAAAGGTTTATTATTGACTGGGATAAATACAATGCCCGGCTTTCCGAAAAGATGAAACTGGTGAAATAAACACAAAGAGGAGCCTTATCGCTCCTCTTTGTACTTGATTGCTTAGAAATCCACTTCCACGCTCATACCCGCCCGGGCATCAACTGGAATTTCCTCCAACTCGATCACCGCGGTGTAAACCACATCTCCACCAATGGTATCTGCCCTGGCGGCGATGGCTTTGACCACACCATCTACGGTTACGCCTAATGGCTTGATCCTCACTGTAACTGTCATTCCGGTCTGTACTTGAGGGGTATCCCGTTCACTGAGGTCAGTAGTCTCCACCCGTAAGGATGTTGAATCTGTCACGATAAACAACACCTGCCCCGGATTCACCATATCTCCAGTGTGTATATTTACCTGGCTCACCACTCCATTAAAAGGTGCTTTGACATCCAGGGCATCCAGTTGCTCTCGCGCGCCAGATGCCTGTTTTTGCACGCTCTCAAGCGCAGCCTTGCGTTGGGATAACTCCACCGGATCGATGCCATCCACAAAACTGGCAAACTTCCTTTTCAACTCGATAAGTTCCGCTTCTTTTAATTTCAAATCTGCTTTTGCTTTATCAAGTGTTTCGTTGGTGGGATTGCTGTATTTCGTTTTCTTTTCTTTTTCGATCCGTTGAATCTGTTTCTCGCTCTTTGTAATCCACAACCAACGTTGATATTCCAGGTGGGTCAACAGACGCTGTGATTCAATTAACGCTTCACGCGCGACCACAATATTTTTTTCTAACTGGGCGTAACGGATGGGTGCCTCCTGTATCCAGTTGTCAAACTCGCTCTGGGCAGATATTGCCGCAGCTTCTGCAGCAGCCAGGGATGCTTCTGCTTCTTGTTTACCACCCAGTGTGGCAAGGAGTTGCCCTTGTGTTACCTCATCACCCAGAGAAACATGTACACTTTCCACCTGGTTTATGGATTTGCTGCCAATGCGCGACTCCTGAATTGGAACCAGGATACCGCTAGCTGTGACTCCGCTTGAGGCTGGTACGTCACCAGAAGGTGATGTTTCAGTCACAGGTGTTATCTCATCCAGATTCAGGGTGGGTACTGCTGTCGGAGAAGATCCTCCGACAGAGCAACCTGTTAAGATCAACATTGGGATGAAAAATAATGCAATAATCCGCATTCTTTACTCCATTCTGTTTACTTTGCTGTCCCGTTGGATTCGATGACCCCATCCCGGAGGGTTACCACGCGCTGCGCGTAATGGATCACACGTGGATCATGCGTGGCAAAAACAAAAGTGACTCCTGTCTCTTTATTTAATCGCAGCATGGTTTCCATTACTTGCTTGCCATTTTCAGTATCCAGGTTGGCGGTCGGTTCATCTGCAAGAACCAGTATCGGGTTGGATGCAAGAGCTCGAGCAACGGCAACCCGCTGTTGTTCGCCACCACTTAATTGATCAGGTCGGTGGTGCGCCCTGTCTGCCAGGTCAACAGATTGGAGCAACTCCATGACCCTGGATTTCCGCGCAGCAGCTTCCATATTATTGAGGAGCAGAGGCATCTCAACATTCTCGTACGCGGTTAAGGTCGGGATCAAGGCAAAGAACTGGAACACGAATCCAATCTGGCCACGTCGGATATCCGCCCGTTCATCCCTTTTCAATGTGGATACATCCTTTCCATTTACATAAATCTTGCCACTCGAGGGCGTATCCAGACATCCAATTAACTGTAATAAAGTGGTTTTTCCTGATCCAGATGGACCGACCAGGGCAGTAAACTCGCCCTTTTCAATCGAGAGATCAATACCCCGCAACGCGTGAGTTTCCAGCTTCCCGATGGTATAAACTTTGGTTACATTTTCAATTTTTGTGACTTCCATTTCATCTTCTCCTTTAAGACTGCTTGCCGCCCCGTAAAGCTTCCACGGGCTGCATTCGGGCAGCCAGGATCGCCGGGTATAAAGACGCCAGCAGAGTAACGACCAGCGCTGTAATAGTTAATGAGATCACATCACCAGGGACAACATACCCATACAACCGGTCAGGCAACGCCAACCCGGATACGCCCATATCACCGATATAGAATCCGACTTTTACCGAATAGGTGACGAACAGTGCGCCCAGAATTAATCCGAAGATTATTCCCAGACCCGCAAGAACGGCAGATTCTGCCAGGAACATGGCCATAATCCGGCGGCTGCGCATTCCGATGGCAGATAAAATGCCGATCTCACGTGTTCGCTCAAACACTGCCATGATTAGGGCATTAACAACCACAGTTGCTGTAACACCCAGTACGATCAGATAGAGAAGGATCATATAGGCGCCGGAAAAAGATTCCATCTGCACGATGAGCGGATTCATATCCACCCATGTCTGTATCTTATACTTCTCTGTCTGCATCAGGTTAATCACTTCTTGCGCTTTTTCCCGATCCTGAAGCAGGATGAAGATATTACTGGCATGACCACCGGTATTGGTGATTGCTTGCGCTTTTGCCAGAGGCAGCAACACTGTCCCCTCATCGAGGGATGGCGTATGCGTTGTATACACTCCCCGGATGGTAAAGGATTGTTCGATCACATCCCCATCAGAGGTGTTTGCCAGAAGCAATACATCATCACCTGCCGATAAGGAAAGTTTTTCTGCCAGAGATTGCCCGATGAGCAGACCATCCCGGTCATCAGCGGTGATATAAGAACCCGCTACAATACCATCCCGGTATGGATCGTTTGCCTCTGACACCGGATCGGTTCCCACAATCTGGACACCTCTTGAAACCTCACCCGCGTTGATAATTCCAGTTGCAATTAATCTGGGTGTAGCGACTTTCACATTCGGCAGTTTGGCTACACTGGCAGCCAGAGCTTCTGGTCCTTCGATTAGATCTTTCCAGACCAGACTGGTTTTATCCTGATCGTACGAAGCTGCCTGGATTTGAATGTGACCGCTCTGAAGTTTGATGGATTTTTCGATTGAATCACGAATTTCTCCACGAACCACAGCAGCCATGAGCAATAACAGACCCAAGCCGAGACCGAGAGCCAATGCTGATAGAGCAGTTCTGCGTACATTTCGGGTGAGATCCCGGATTGCCATTTTAATTATTTGAATCATTGTTCACCTCACACCGTATGCAAAGAAACTGCCGGATCATTCAGCGATGCCTCGTAGGCAGGATAGAAAGATGCCAGGATGGAAATGATGATTACTGTGACGAGGTGACCGGGTAATTGCTGTAAACCCAGGCTGGAATATACTCTGCCGCTGATCAATGCTGTGTATTCGGTCAAAGAGGTGAATTGACTGTAATCAAAGCCAACTTTCCCCAGTATCGCGTTGATAATCAGACCAAACACAATTCCAACAGCAGCGCCCACCAGACCCATCATAGCTCCTTCAAGGAGGAACAAAATGGAGATCTGTCGCGGTTTCAAACCCAGAGCTCCCAGAATACCAATTTCACGAGTGCGCTCAAAAATTGCCATCAGAAGTAAATTCATGATCCCAATGCCAGCAATTACCAGCAGGATGATGCTGAAAATATTCATCACACCCGTCTTTGTGGTGATGGCTGAATTGAGATCAGGATAGTTCGTTTGCCAGGAATTTATTTCATTCCCGGTGATGGTTTTTTCAAGGCGTGAGATAACATCTTGTTCAGAACCAATCTGTTTAATGGCAATTGCAACCTCGGTAATCTGTCCTGTCAGTCCATATAGATCTTGCGCTTCGGGCAGGGAGATATAAACCGTTTGCTTTTCAACATCACGCATGCCTAAATCATATGTCCCCACAATGGTCATGGTGCGTTTCCGCATCTGCTCATGGGCGCCTTTACCAACCAGCGTAATTTGATCACCCGGTTTAACATCCATGGCAATTGCCAGTCCCTTACCAATCACAATGGAATCACCATCATCCGGTTTTATAAACCGTCCTTCATTGGTCTTTCCGGGGACAAGACTGAAATCCATTTCGTTTTCTGGTTCGATCCCGAGTATGGTTACTGCAAAAGCGCCTTCATGATTTGTCGTCATCCCACCGGTTGTGATTCTTCTAACAGCGGTCACTACCTCAGGTTGCGCCAGTGCAGCTTGAATAACCTGATCTTCATCATTGAGAGGGATCAGTGGCATTTGTTCCACTTTTTCGCTATAACCTTCTGCGTGCACCTGGATGTTCCCACCCAGCACACGGATGGC
>CAZRKL010000016.1:10288-11710 GCA_964600595.1 uncultured Leptolinea sp. | reverse complement strand
TGTGAATGCATCGTCCCTTCGCGAATACCCTGTTTAATAATTCCGGAAAGAATGGGTATGATGATCTGTTCAGAAGCCGAGTAGATTTTTTCTCTGACCAGAACATTTTCATCCGCATACCAGACTTTAAAAATTGGAAGCATTTCAGTCAGGTGTTCACTCTTCCACATGGATGCAGCGGAGAAATAACGGCGAAGTTTTTCTACGGCATCAATTTCCTGATTCTCAAGAATTGGGCTGAGAACGCTAAATACCTCATCAACCATCCTTGTAATAATCCCATGCAGCAAATCAGGTTTTGAAGTGAAGTAATGATAGAATGCCCCTTTGGATATTTTCAGATCGTCGAGAATATCCTGGATGGCCATATTGTCGTACCCAACGGTGTAAACCCTTCTGAGGGCAGCATCCAGAATATCATTCCGCTTTTGGTTGTGCTCAATTTCGTTGAATTTGCGAGCCATTCTTCTCCATTAATAAACCGACAGTCGGTTTATTAATGATATTTTATGATGTGAGATATTCTTTGTCAAGATAGTTCACGAAATATTCAACCATCCGCCCTTCCATTTTCTACAATATGTCGTTTCCGTTTCGGAAGAATTGTTTGCTTATTCGTGCATTTATCACCTTTGAATTTGCATCTCGTGTATACTTGATATGTCTCACAATCCAATACTTTCATCCAAATGAGGTGTTTATGAGCGTTGAGAGCGAATTCAAGAGGTGGGAAGAAGCTGTTTTGAAACCTGCGGTCACGAAAAACGCAGAACGAAAAAAAGAATTCTCCACTCCATCTTCCATTCCAGTTCCAGATATCCAAATCCCCCAACCTAAGGATTATGAAGAACAATTGGGCTTTCCGGGTGAATTTCCTTTCACCCGTGGTGTCCAACCCAATATGTACCGCGGCCGTTTCTGGACCATGCGCCAGTATGCTGGTTACGCGTCGGCAGAAGAATCCAACAAACGCTACCGCTACCTGCTCCAGCAAGGGCAGACAGGGTTGTCGGTTGCTTTTGACCTGCCAACCCAAATCGGATACGACGCTGATCATCCCATGGCGCTTGGCGAAGTCGGCAAAGTCGGTGTATCCATCTCCTCAATGAAAGATATGGAATTACTCTTCAGCGAGATCCCTCTGGATCAGGTTTCCACGAGCATGACCATCAATGCTCCGGCTTCCATCCTGCTGGCAATGTACATCGCTGTGGCTCGCAAGCAAGGTGTCGCCTCAAATGCATTACGGGGAACCATTCAGAACGACATACTTAAAGAATATGTAGCTCGTGGAACATACATCTTCCCACCGGCGCCATCGATGCGCCTGATCACCGATGTATTTGAGTTTTGTACCCGCGAAGTACCCAAGTGGAACACCATCAGTATTTCCGGTTATCACATCCGCGAGGCGGGATCAAC
>CAZRKL010000016.1:3905-10188 GCA_964600595.1 uncultured Leptolinea sp. | reverse complement strand
TGCACACCAACAGCATGGATGAAGCCCTGTGGCTTCCAACTGAAAAATCGGTCCGTGTTGCGCTGCGCACCCAGCAAATTATTGCATACGAATCCGGTGTTGCCGATACCGTGGATCCTCTCGCCGGTTCTTATATGATTGAATACCTGACGGATGAGATCGAAAAACGGGCGACTGAGTATATAAGCAAGATCGATGATATGGGTGGTGCACTGTCAGCCATTGAAGCCGGATACATGCAAAACGAAATCCAAGAAGCCGCCTACCAGTATCAACGTTCATTGGAAACAAAAGATTCAACCCTGGTAGGTGTTAACGCCTTCCAGGTTAACGAAAAACTCGATATGGATCGTCTCAAAGTAAATCCCAGCATCGAAGCAAATCAGCGTACCCGGCTGGCTGAACTGCGCGCACAACGAGATTCTGGTAAAGTGAGCGAAATGCTTACAAGGCTTGAAAAAGCCGCGCATGGAACCGATAGTCTGATGCCGTTATTTGTGGAATGTGTGGATAGCGATATCACCCTGGGCGAGATCACCGGAATCCTGCGGCAGGTCTGGGGCGAATATCATGCTCCCAGCTGGGGCTAAACAGCAACAAATTGACTTTTAGGGTCAGACCCTGATATTGAAGAATAATCATACCGGAGGAGAGATGGCAAAATTAACCAAGATCAACCATATCGGTATTGCGGTAAACAACATTGAAGAAGCGTTACCATTCTGGACTGAAGGGTTGGGGATGAAACTCCACCATGTTGAAGAAGTTGCCCGCCAGAAATCGAAGGTTGCCTTCCTGCCTGTTGGCGAAAGCGATGTCGAACTGGTCGCCCCCACAGCAGAAGATTCCACCATGGCTAAGTTTTTAACTGACAAAGGTCAGGGCATCCATCACCTTTGCCTGGAGACGGATGATATTGAGGCGATGCTCGCGGATCTAAAAGCCAAAGGCTTCCGTTTGATTAATGAGACACCTATCGAAGAACCCGGTCGGAAGATGGCATTTGTTCATCCCAAAGCAACCGGTGGAGTTCTGCTGGAATTGTATGAAGTAACCAAGTAGATACAAAAATGGAGCGGTGAGTAACCGCTCCATTTTTGTTTTAATCAAATCGTTTTCATGTTGAGCTCTTCTGCCTCAGCAATGGCAATTCCTTTTTCTACATTGACCGTTCTCAAAATTACTATTCCAACCACGAAGAAGATCAGCAGAGAAACGATACTCAAACGGCTTTCTCCCATAATTTGAGAAACCACACCAAACAAGGCAGGACCCAGTATGGTGGAGAATTTTTCAAAAACGCTGAAGAATGAATAAAACTCCGCGCTTTTACTCTTGGGCATCATGCGGCCAAAGAGTGAGCGGCTGAGCGCTTGTGATCCACCTTGCACAGTAGCCACACCTGCGCCCAATGCCCAGAATTGCCATTCGTATTGTAAAAAGTATCCCGCAATGGCAATAATGCAGTAGATTCCCAGTGCAATATAGATCGAAGGCTTGGTGCCAATTTTCTTGGGAAGCCAGCCAAAGAAAATCGCAAATGGAGCGGCGAGGAATTGCACCATCAGTAAAGTGCCAATTAAGGTGGTCTGCCCAATTCCGATTTCAGCGCCATAGATGGTAGCCATCAGGATGATGGTCCCAATTCCATTAGAGTAGACCCAGAACGCCAACAGGAACTTGGACAGTTCTTGATATTTGCGCAACTCTTTGAATGTACTCGATAACCGCGATAGGGCAGCCTGTAATGGTTTGAAATTCTCTTCTCCTGCCAGTATTCGCCGTTTGGGTTCTGACACAAATTTCAATAAGGGCAGTGTAAAGACAAACCACCAGACAGCTACGGTCAGAAAGCTCAGGCGAGTCATCAACCCGGTAAGATTTTCAGGGGCAAGCATAATCATTGCCAGATTGACAGCCAGCAGAATTCCGCCCCCAATATACCCCATTGCGTAGCCACGACTACTGACCATATCAATTTCTTTGTCAGATGCCACATGGGGCAACAAGGCATCGTAATAAACAAGCGAACCGGCAAAACCGATCTGTCCAAAAATAAAGAGCAGTGAGGCAAGCAGCCAATCTCCAGTACTGATAAAGTACATCAAAGCCGTAGCGGTTACACCAATAATCATAAAGATTGTCAAGAAGCTTTTCTTGCTGCCTCGAAAATCTGCCATTGCTCCCAGGACGGGGGATATAATTGCCGCTAATAACGCTGCCAGGCTGGTTGTGTATCCCCAGTATGCTGTAGCTAAATTCGCCGGTAGTGTTGCGGCGGCAACCGAAGAATAATATACCGGCAGCACTGCCGCCATGATGGTGGTGACAAAGGCGGAATTCGCCCAGTCATACATCGTCCACGCCCAAATTGCTTTTTTCCTGTTCTGTTCATTCACCGCTTCCATAATTGCTCCTTATAAATAATAATGATGCCCTATTTGAATTAAACACCAAAACGGCTCTCTGGATAGTCATTTTTCATTTCCAAATAAATTTCATTTGAGATCTTGCTGAAATTCCAGGTTGTTTGATATAATATCTACATATGAGCACTTATTCATATATTGGAGAATAATATGCCAATTTCGACGGACCAAATTGATGACATGAGCCAGCTATTCAAAGCTTTGAGCGACCCGACACGCATCCGCATCATCAACATATTGATGGATGGTGAACGGAATGTTCAGCAGATCACGGAACAGGTTGGAATGACCCAGTCCGCTGTATCCCACCAACTGGGGTTGATGCGCGCAATTCATCTTGTTCGATCCAGACGGGATGGCAGGCAAATTTTCTACAGTTTGGATGATCAGCATGTGGTGGATCTATTCCAACGCAGCCTTGCTCACGTAAGACACTTAACAGAGAAAGAAACTGAACACTTTTTGGAGTAACATGGCAGAATCCTCTTTGCGGCTCGAACTTCAATTTCTGATCTCCAGTGAACAAAAGAATTGTGATGATTGCATTTCCCGGCTGATCGATTCTCTATCCCGTCAAAAAGGGATACTCAAAGCGCATATTCATGACAGGATCCCGGACACTCTCTGTCTTCATTATGATTCGGAGATGATTCCCTTAGACCAGGTGCGCCAGATTGCCGAGACATCAGGCTCTGCGATTACACATCGCTACCGCCATAAACAACTCTCCATCGAAGGGATGGATTGCTCTGATTGTGTTGTTGTGCTCGAACACGGATTGATGCGGCTGGATGGTGTTCTGGATGTCTCGGTTCAATACGCCACACAGACAATGCAAATTGAATATGATACGCAAAAGGTAAACCTGTCAGCCATTGAAAAAAAGATTCAGCAACTTGGATATCGACTTACAGGAAACACCAGACAAAATTGGATAACACAAAACAAAGAACTCATTCTCAGTCTGGTGGCAGGAGCCCTGACAGCCAGCGGCTGGACGCTGGAGAAGATGGTCTTCCAACCAGACTGGCTTGCTATTCTCATTTTTTCTCTCGCATACATCGCTGGTGGGTGGAATATCAGCCGGCATGCCTGGGCAGCTATCCGCGAAAAGAGATTTGATACCGATCTGCTCATGGTAATGGCTGCCCTGGGCGCTGCCGCATTAGGTGAGTTTGCAGAAGGCGGTTTGCTCCTCTTTCTCTTCAGCTTAGGCCACGCATTGGAGGAGCGTGCTCTGGATAAAGCCAGGTCTGCAATCCAATCTCTCACGAAGTTACATCCAAAAACTGCGCTGGTGGTCAGGGAAGGTGTTGAGCAGGAACAATCTGTGGATGAAATCCCTATTGGGGCAGATGTAATCGTAAAACCGGGTCAGCGAATTCCGGTGGATGGAATAATCAAATCTGGTTCCAGCGCGGTGGATCAATCTCCGATTACAGGCGAATCAATCCCGGTTGATAAATCTCCCGGTTTAGCGGTTTTCGCCGGAACCATAAATGGTGCAGGTTCCCTGGAAATTTCTGTAACACGGCTGGCTCGTGATACAACCCTGGCGAAGGTCATAGGAATGGTTGAAGAAGCTCAGGGGAAAAAGTCCAGGACGCAGGTTATGCTCGATAAATTTGCCGAAAAATTCGTACCTGCTATCCTGATTCTGGTCCTACTAGTCGTCATTGTTCCCCCTTTCTTTGGTTTACCTTTTCGCGAGAGCTTTATGC
This sequence comes from uncultured Leptolinea sp., assembly GCA_964600595.1. Lineage (GTDB taxonomy): Bacteria > Chloroflexota > Anaerolineae > Anaerolineales > Anaerolineaceae > DAIOEK01. The sequence continues at coordinate 6,038 of CAZRKL010000016.1, read as the reverse complement.
GGGCAATGATCCTGTTGGTTGCTGCATCTCCTTGTGCGCTAGCATTGGGTGCTCCAGCAGCGACACTGGCAGGTATTGCCCGGGCAGCAAAGGGTGGAGTTCTGGTGAAAGGTGGTATTCACCTAGAAAACCTCGGCATGGCAGACACGGTCGCATTTGATAAAACCGGCACGCTCACCAAGGGTACGCCTCACCTTATGGATGTCATATCCTATAGCACCTGCTCACCTGATGAAATCCTTGCCAGCCTGGCTGCCCTCGAAAACAGGTCGGGTCATCCTCTGGCGCAAGCGGTAGTAGCCGCTGCGTCTCTAAAATCACTCCAACTACCTCAATCAACAGAAATACAATCCATATCAGGAATGGGCATTACGGGCAAAATTGATGGGATAGATTATCAAGCCGGTAATTTGGCGATGATGGAAAGGTTCGGCATCATTTTTGGCGATGATATTCGCGGAACAATCCATAATTTGGAAAAACAAGGCTATAGCGTTGTTTACCTCAGTAAAAATGGCGCACTTGCAGGAGTGGTAACCATAGCAGATACAATCCGTTCAGAAACAAAACAGGCTGTTCGGACGTTAAAGAACATGGGAATAAAAAAGGTGATGATGCTGACGGGAGATCAGGCTTCGGCTGCAGCGCTGATAGCCGGTCAATCAGGGATTGACGAAGTTCACGCTGGATTAATGCCTGAAGAAAAACTTCAGATTATCGAGAATAGTATTTTGTCAGGCAGGAAAATAGCAATGGTAGGAGATGGGGTCAATGATGCGCCGGCTCTTGCCCGGGCAACTATTGGGGTTGCCATGGGCGGTGTGGGAACAGATGTCGCCCTTGAAACCGCTGATGTAGTACTTCTTGGAAATGACCTGAGCCGCCTGGTATTTGCTGTGAGCCTAAGCCGCGAAACCCGAAGAATCATTATCCAGAACATCTGGATTGCAGGACTGGTGATTGTTACCCTTGTAGGATCCGCCATGGCAGGAATTACCAGTATCGGATCAGCTGTTGTGTTGCATGAAGGTAGTACCCTGCTGGTCGTTGCCAATGCCCTTCGTTTATTGAGCCAAAAAGAACCTATAATCCAGTCTTAATAAAGCCTTTTTTCGATTAAGGTATAATACGCACCATGAGTGACCAAAACTTAGATCAAACACAACCTGCAGCAGTACCCCCTGCTGAAGACAAAAAGCAGGAAACTCCCACGAGTGGGGAGAAAAAACCGAAATCCCGAACCTGGCAGTGGATTGTGGGCGGGATTCTCGCCATGATCATAATTGGTGGTCTTGGCGCCCTGGCCGGATATTACGCCGGAATTGAAAACAGAAAAGCAATCGAACAGGGTCAAAGGACTCTGGCAGCTACCACGCAGTTCCAACTGGGAATGGCAGATATGCAAGCTGGCAGATATGATTTTGCCAAACAACGTTTTGAATATGTCATCCAGGTGGATCCTGCTTTTCCGGGTGTTCTGGAAAACATGGCAAAACTGACCATCATCATGAATGCCACCGCCACACCCGTAGTCTTACCCACTTTCACCCCGGCTCCGACCCTGGATCTCAGTGGTGTCGAATCGATGCTGGCGCAGGCAAAACAGTTTTTGGCTGCCCAAGATTTTGACAATACCATCACCACTCTCGATTCAATCCGAAAACAGAACCCAACTTTCAAAACTTTGGAAGTGGATGGAATGTATTATCGGGCATATCGCGGACGAGGGATTGTGTTTATTATTCAAAAAGGTGAGCTTGAGCAGGGTATATACAACTTCGCGATGGCGAGATTGTTCGGTCCCACCGACAAAGAAGCGAATGATGCAGAAGCTATTGCGAAGATGTATCTCAACGCAGCTCGCTACTTCGGCTGGGATTGGGAGAAAGCCGTTGGCACCCTTGGAGAGCTTTACCAGACATATCCATCGATGATAGATTCTTCCGGACGCAGCGTAGCAGACCGCTACCGCGAGGTCCTCTTCCGTTATGGTGACTTGCTGTACGCAGATGATAAGTACTGCAAAGCCGTGTCGTATTACGATCAATCATTGGGTATGGGCACCGACCAAAAGGACATACCGGAATATGGCAAAGCCAGCCGCAAATGCATAGAATCGCTGCCAACAGCGAC
>CAZRKL010000016.1:0-3805 GCA_964600595.1 uncultured Leptolinea sp. | reverse complement strand
CTCCGGTCAGGTCATGGATCATAGCGCCGTCAATTCTTGCTTTCACAAGTTCGCCTGTCGGATGCTCTCCCTGCAGGATCACCATGCCATCGATTTCCGGGGCATCCCGATATGTACGCCCCAGGCTTATTCCATCCCCACTGCCTTCCACCAGAACCTCTAAGGCAGTACCCACCATTTTTTGGTTTTTTTGCAGCGAAATCTCCTCCTGAAGGATCATCAGCCTACCCAATCTCTCTTCCTTTACTTCCTGCGGTACCGGATCACCCAACGGCTCGCTGGCAGTTCCGGGTTCAAATGAAAAAGTAAAAGCACCTGCCCGATCAAATTGCATCTCGTTTTGAAATTCGAGTAGGGCATTGAATTCTTCCTCAGTTTCACCCGGATACCCCACGATAAAAGTGGTTCGTATGGCAAGATCAGGCATGGCATTTCGCATTTTGCCGATTGTTTTTCGCACCCAGTCCATATTATGCGGTCGTTTCATCCGTTTCAATGTTTCAGGGTGAGCATGCTGCAGTGGAATATCGAGGTAGTGAAGCAACTGCGAACGGGAAGCCATGAGGTCAATCAGTCGGTCTGTAACATAGCCGGGATAGGCGTACATCACACGCAGCCAGGGAATATCAAAATTCTCTTTCGTAATCGAATCTAATAAATGGCTCAGGCCATCCTGCATTCCCAGATCGCTGCCATAATCGGTTGTATCCTGCGCGATCAATATCACTTCTTTCTTCCCTGCTTCAGCCAGGATTCGAATATCCCGCAGAATATTGTCCATCGGTCTGCTGATCTGAGTTCCCTTGATTAATGGAATTGCACAGAAAGCGCATGGTCTGCGGCATCCGTCTGCAATTTTCACATAGGCACTGGCACCCTGATCCGCAACACGGAGAACTTCCTCTCCATCAAGAGTGGATGGCGTTTCCGGAATATGATAAAGGGGCATTGGTGATTTGCGTTTGCGGATCGCATCTACAAAAGAGACAATATCCATCCAATGCCGCGTTCCGATCAAACCATCCAGCCCTGGTATTTCCCGTGCAACTGTCTCACGGTATCGCTGGGTCAGGCATCCAGCTGCAATTAACAGCTGGTTCTTTTTCTTTTTTCCAGCCAGATCTGCCAGTACCTGGTAGGATTCCTCACGTGCATCTCCAATAAATCCGCAGGTATTGACAATCACAACTGCCGCACGTGAAGGATTTTCCTCAAATTGATACCCCTGATTTTCCAGCAATTGAGCCATGGATTGGGAATCAACAGTATTCTTGGCACATCCGAGTGAAACAACACAAAAACTATCTGCTTTCATTGGTATACCTTTATTTGTTCAATATATGTGTAGATCATCCGGGTGGGGGAGTTATTGTCCGGGTTGCAGTCGGAGTCCTGGTATTTGTGGGTGTCCGGGTGGGTGGATAAGTATTACTCGGACGGGGTGTCCGGCTGGGAATGGGAGTGTTGGTATAAGTCGCGGTGGGTGTGTAAGTTGGGGTACCAAAATCATCTTCGCCAAAAACCAGCCGAACCACTGCACCGGGTGCACCAATTGACCCCAGGTTGCGCTCATTGTAGACAATTTGCAGAGCAGCTGCATTTCCACTGACAACTTCAATCTGTCTTCTGGCGCTGAATTCATAAGGATTACCCGGAACTACGCGCCCATTGAAGACAACCGTTCCATCCACAGTCACCTGCAGGTAGGCTTGCTGAACCGCAACGATAAACACCTGTACCGGGTATATTCCCTGTGTGGGTACCGTGCCTGTAATGCCCGGGGTTATGGATAAATCAGGTGGGATAAACGCAGTTACCTCCACTGCAGCGGTGGGTTCTGGCGTGGAAGTGAGGCTGATTTCCTCTTCAGATAATGTGGCTGTTGAGGTTAAGATGATTACTTCAGATATAGGGATTGCGGTTTGCGTTCTTAACGACTCCTGCCGGTAAACCATAATGCTGCTCCCCCCCCAGATCAGCGCAATAAGCGCGCTGATTATCAATAATCCGACCAGAATCGAATCGAGTGAGAGAAAGCTTCGCCAACCGTTGATCTTAGTAATTCTGAATGGTTTCCGATTTCCACGCTGCGCATCCAGTTCCTGCTGCGTTTCTTCCCGACGTATTTGCAAAGCATCTGCATATTGGAGCAGGAGGGCGTCAGTATCCATATCCAAAAAGGTCGCGTAATTCTGTATCATACCCCTGGCTTGTACCGGAGATGGCAGCTCATTCATGCGACCTGCTTCCATTGCCCGGATGTACTGCGGCGAGATATGGGTATATGTTGCGATATTCTCCACAGTCAAACTAAGGCGATCACGTTGTTCCTTAAGTTTTCGACCAATCTGTAGAAACAACGGTTCCGCTGATGACATTGGCGACACAGGTGGGATTGCATCACCTTCGCGGTTTGCTTTCCCTGGTGTTGTTTTGGGACTAACAATCGACTTTTTCGGGGTCTTCGACGAATTATCCGGAGGAGAAATCGGCTCAAATGTTTGTTTTATGACCTGTTCATCATTATGAAGAAGTTCTTCCAGTTTGTCTTCATCCAGACCCAGGTGAGACCAGTATAGTCTTAAAAACCCGCGCGCCTGGACAGGCGAAGGTAATTCCTCGAGAGAATCCCTTTCCATCGCATCCAGATAATTCTCACGAATATGAATCAGCTGGGCGACTTTCGCCAGAGATTGTTTTTTCTCTATTCGAGCTTGTTGAAGTAAATGGCCGATGGATTCCATATTGGGAAAATTGTATCACGGGTGCTTAATAAAAACTCCGGCCTGACCTGGATCTTCCCCTGTCAGACCGGAGCAAAGTTCAACAATGAGAAGTACTAAGCAGTTTCTTCAGCTTCAGGCTTCTCTTCAGAAGCATCAACAGTATCAACAATTTCCTCAGCCGCGGCTACAGCTTCCTCAACAACAGGTGCTGCTTTCTCAACAACTGCAGGTTTTTCCTCTACCGCTTCTGCAATGGCTTCGCCTTCACGGTGAACGATGATCTTCACTTCTGGAACCAGGTCTACGGTAAGGCGGATGAGAGCTTTCTTCTCGCCCAATGTCCGGATGGGTTCAATTTCGATCTGATGTTTTTCAACACTCACACCAGATTTAGCTTTAATCGCATCCACGATCATTTGAGTCGTGATGGATCCATACAGTTTACCGGTTTCACCCGCTTTGGAGGGGAAAGCCAGGGTCAGTTTGGAGAGGACTTCTGCTACACTGCCCATCTCTTCATTAAGTGCTGCACGGCGGATGGTTGCCTGTGCGCGGATATATTCAGCCTGCTTCAACGCGCCTGGAGTAGCCAGTACAGCCAGGTTCTTGGGCAGCAGATAATTACGGCCGTAACCATCAGCCACTTTTTTTACGTCGCCTGCGCGACCTAATTTGTAGACGTCTTTGAGAAGTAATACTTTCATGACATCAAGCCCTTTCAGTTTAGATACTCTGCCGCGAAGGGTACTACGCGACAGGCGGTCGAAGTATACCATAAAAAAGCATCCGCTGAGATTCAGCGGATGCTAATACTAACGATAAAGTTATATTACTTGACAACCGGTAGTTCAGCAGCGATCCAGGCGTTTAGACCACCACCCAGATTCAGAACATCGGTGTAACCGTTCATCATCAGAGCCATCTGGGCTATAGCTCCGCGATGACCTGATTTGCACAAAATAACAATCGGAGCAGCTTTATCCTGCGGCAGCTCAGAAAGGCGGGTCCACAGTTCCACAACGGGTATAAGAACAGAGCCTTCGATCACACCATCAGCTGCGGCTTCTTCGGTAGTGCGA
>CAZRKL010000015.1:15672-29724 GCA_964600595.1 uncultured Leptolinea sp. | reverse complement strand
GAAGAAGCCGGTCTGCGAATGATCCCCTCACAAGAAACGGAACTCGAAACTGATAAAGCTCTCGCGGTGATGAAAACAATTGAGGCACTTGAAGAGCTGGATGATGTGCAAAATGTCTTCCATAACCTCAAGCTGACGGATGAGGCTATTGCTGCGCTCGAAGCTGAATAAACCATGCGGGTTTTGGGGATTGATCCTGGCACCGCGACAACAGGTTTGGGGCTGATCGTAGAGGATCAACCGGGTCAATACTCCATCCTTGATGTGTGTGTAATAACTACATCCGCTGGATTACCAGCATCAGAACGATTGGTTGATATCTACAACAAAATTACCGAATACATCCTTCTCCACAAGCCTGAAGCGGCTGCTGTGGAGAAGCTTTTTTTTCAAAGAAATGTAACCAGCGCTCTGGCTGTGGGGCAGGCACGAGGTGTTGTAATTTTAGCTCTCGCCCAGGCGGGAGTACCTATCTTTGAGTACACTCCACTGGAGGTTAAGCAGGCAGTTACGGGGTATGGGGCTGCCGATAAAAAACAGGTTCAGCAGATGGTCAAACTGCTCTTGAACCTGGATGCAGTACCCAAACCCGATGACGCAGCGGATGCGCTGGCGATTGCCATCTGCCACGCCGGAGCTGCCCGTTGGAGGGTGGAACCAGATGCCTGAGATGATTACCAGCCACGCAAATCCCCAGATCAAAGCGATCCGCAAGCTGGCCGATCGAAAAGAAAGGAATGCCACCGGCGAGTTTCTCTCTGAAGGATTGCGCATAGTCATTGAGGCGATTCAACTTGGACAGCCTATTCAGAAAATCATCTACTGCCCTGATTTACTGCGCAGTGAAATTGGTTGGGAAACCATAGTCAATTTCGAAGAAAAAAATCCTGAAAAGACCCTCCGGGTAAGCGTGGATATTTTTAAATCGATCACCCACAAAGATAATCCCCAGGGAGTAGCCGCAGTTATTTCTCAGCGATGGACCAAGCTCGATGCAATCACGATCCCGGAAAAATCCCTTTGGGTAGCCCTTCATCAGGTTGCAGACCCGGGGAATCTGGGCGCCATCCTTCGTTCGATGGATGGCGTGGATGCGGAAGGTGTCATCCTTCTGGATCAATGCACTGACCCTTATGACCCTTCGGCGATCAGGGCGAGCATGGGTGCGGTTCTTACCCGGAAACTGGTCAGGGCATCCTTAGTGGAATTTAAAGCCTGGGTTCACGAAATGCAAGTTCCTGTTGTAGGTACTTCTGATAAAGCGAAATTAGATTTCCACGATTACACTTATCCTGACCCAATGGTTTTATTCATGGGGAGTGAGCGTCAGGGACTGGATGAGAATCTACAGTCGGTTTGCTCCGCAATGGTATCCATACCTATGCGCGGTAAAAATGATTCACTCAACCTGGCTGTAGCTACCGGTATTGTGCTGTATGAAATCGATCGACAGAGAAATAATCCCGGATTTGAAAGGGGATAATGCAATGATTGCTCTTGTACGCGGAGAAGTGATAGAAATTGGCTCAGACCACGTGATTCTTATGGTTGGTGGTGTTGGTTTACGCGTCTTTACAACGAGTTCAGTTTGTGCTGAAGCAAGAATTGGGGAAAACTTGCATTTGCATACCTACCTGGTAGTTCGGGAGGATGCCCTGATTCTGTATGGGTTCGACTTAATTGATTCGCGAGACTTCTTCACTTTGCTGCTGGGTGTTAATGGCGTGGGTCCGCGGATTGCATTGAGCATCCTATCTACATTATCCCTGGATGCAATCCGTAGGGCGGTTGTACAGGAACAACCAGAGCCTTTTGCCAGGGTACCCGGGGTAGGGCGCAAAACAGCCCAGAAGATCCTGCTGCATTTACAGGATAAAATACGCTCCGGTGATGCCATGGACACGGTATCTCCCCTGAGTGATGTGGATACCGATGTGATCAATGCCCTCGCAGCCCTCGGTTATAGTATTGTAGAAAGCCAATCGGCGGTTCAAGCAATTCCACGGGATACTCCGCTCGATCTTGAAACCCGGTTGCGAATTGCATTGCAATACTTTACCCGATAATCCATTATGATATACGGGTAACCGAGAAAATCCCTTACGACCTCGCTTTACAAGGTATGGTCTTTCAGGTATCATAAAACTCGACTTATTGCCGATAACAGTAAAGATATAGATTACACACTTGGTTGGAGGATGAATGACGGATCTTATCAAACAGGTCAGCGCAGAAATTCAGCAAAAAATTGAGGCATTCCAACCAACTTATGAAGCACGTGAAGTCGGTACTGTCCTTGAAGCCGGGGATGGTATTGCGCGCGTTTCAGGGTTGACGAATATCCGTTCTCAGGAATTGGTTGAATTTGATAATGGCGTCCAGGGTATTGCTTTTAACCTGGAAAAAGATTCTGTGGGTGTGATTATCCTCGGTCAGTATGATACTATCGTTGAAGGGATGTTGATCCATTCAACAGGGCGTATCGCCAGTGTCCCAGTCGGAGATGGTTTGATTGGCCGCACGGTTAACGCGCTGGGAGAACCTATTGACGGTAAAGGTCCCATCCAATCCAGTGGATATCGCCCAATTGAGCGGATTGCCCCCGGTGTTATTGATCGTCAGGATGTCGATACACCTGTTCAAACTGGTATTAAAGCCATTGACGCGATGATTCCCATTGGGCGTGGCCAGCGTGAATTAATTATTGGTGACCGCCAGACCGGTAAAACTGCGATCGCGATTGATGCAATCATCAACCAGAAGGGGAAGAATCTGGTTTGTATTTATGTAGCCATTGGACAGAAAAAAGCGCAGGTCGCAAAAACTATCGCGTTGCTTGAGAGCTATGGGGCAATGGAGCATACCATTGTTGTCATGGCTGCGGCAGATGAACCGGCGGCGATGCAGTACATCGCTCCATATTCCGGTTGTGCCATAGGTGAAGAGTTTATGGAGAGTGGAAGGGATGCGCTGGTTGTTTATGATGATCTTTCAAAACATGCCTGGGCTTACCGTCAGGTTTCCCTGCTGTTAAGACGCCCGCCGGGACGTGAAGCATACCCGGGGGATGTATTCTATCTGCATTCACGTTTACTAGAGCGAGCATCACGGATGGCTGTTAACTATTCATTGGTTGAGAAATCATACACACAGGCAACTGTAGATGCAAAATCTGCCCTAGATGGAAAGATCTATTCGGGACCGTTATCCAAACACCTTGCTGAAGAAGCGCTGAAGGAAAAAGGGGAGAATTACAAAATCGTTCCGGTCACAGGTTCAGGTGGTTCTTTGACCGCGCTGCCAATTATTGAGACCCTGCTTGGAGATGTCTCCGCGTACATTCCCACCAATGTTATCTCAATTACAGATGGTCAAATCTACCTGGAAAGCAACCTCTTCAATGCCGGTATTCGACCAGCCATCAATGTAGGTATTTCGGTCTCGCGGGTAGGTGGTTCTGCCCAGACGAAAGCCATCAAGCAGGTGGCAGCGAGACTGAGAATGGATATGGCTGCGTATCGTGAGCTTGCAGCATTCGCCCAATTTGGGTCAGACCTGGATAAGGTTACTCAATCTCAGTTGAACCGTGGTCAGCGTCTGCAAGAGATCTTGAAACAACCACAATACAGCCCATATTCATTGGCCAGCCAGGTGATTGCGTTATTCGCAGCTACGAACGGATACGCTGATGCCACTCCTGTGGAACATGTACGTTCGTGGGAGGCTGCTCTCCTTAGATTTATGGAATCATCTTACCCGGATATCATTAAGGATATTCATGAGAAGAAACAAATAACGCAGGAAACCGAGAAGACGCTGCGTCAGGCAATCGAAACCTTCAATTCCACCTGGCAGGCAGCCTGAGAAGAGGTAAAAAGATATGCCTTCTGCGCGTGAAATGCGGCTCCGCATACGGAGTGTCAAGAATATCGCACAGGTTACACGGGCTTTACAGGCAGTTAGTGCCAGTAAGGTTCGCAAGGCTGTTCAAGCCGTCTCAGCGACCCGTCCTTATGCAGAGCAGGCATGGAAGATCCTCTCACATCTGGCTGAACAACCGGGTCATACTTCCCTCCACCCACTTTTAAATCCCCATGCAAAAGTCGAACGCATTCTGGTCGTCTTGATCAGCAGTGATCGTGGTCTGGCTGGCGCGTATAACACTAACATACTCCGGCATACACTTCTGACCATGAAGCAATTTGAACAGCCGGTTGATTACATCGCTGTTGGTCGGAAAGGTCGCGATTTGCTGCTGCGGCGGGGGAAAAAAGTTGTGGCTGATTTTTCCAATCTGCCTGCTGCGCCCAGTTTTATGGATGTATCATCCATCGGCAGAATGGCAGTGAGCAGCTTTATGGATGGTCAGTACGATGAAGTCTATCTGGCTTACACCAACTTCTACAATATGGTCAAACAGGAACCTGAAGTCAAAAAACTCCTGCCATTGGTGGTGGATGACCATGATCACATCCATGATTTTAAAGTAAATAAAACATCGGCTGTATATACGTATGAACCGGATCAGAGTGAAATTCTTGACCAGATCATCCCACGGTTTACGGCATTACAAGTTTATCAGGCTGTAATGGAATCTAATGCCAGCGAACATGCTGCCCGGATGGTCGCCATGCGTAATGCGACCGATAATGCGGTTGAGTTGGCGGGCATTCTTTCTCTGGACTATAACAAAGCCAGGCAGCAATCCATTACAAACGATATGTTAGATATTGCTGGCGGTGCCGAAGCACTCGCCAAGAGTAAGTAATTGATACAGGTTAGTATTGGGAGGAACATCTTGATGGAAAAACGACCCGGACGCATTCTACAAATCCTCGGTGGTGTTGTGGATGTTGAATTCGATTCTGAAAATATGCCTGATATTTATGAAGCGCTTGAAATTCCATCTCCTGATAGAGAGATAGTAATTCTGGAAGTAGAAAAACACATGGGCTTGGGAACAGTTCGTTGTGTTGCCATGGATTCTACGGATGGTCTCCAACGTGACATGGAAGTATGGCGAACTGGAGCACCCATCATGGTTCCAGTTGGACTGAATACGCTGGGAAGGATTTTCAATGTTCTGGGGAGACCGGTGGATAACAAAGGTTCGGTTGAATCTGAGCAACGTTATCCCATTCACCGCCCGGCTCCAAAATTTGAAGATCAATCCACACGAGTAGAAGTCTTCGAGACTGGATTGAAGGTTATCGATCTGATTGCTCCCTTTACTAAAGGTGGCAAGACCGGTATCTTTGGTGGTGCGGGTGTCGGTAAAACTGTCATTATTATGGAGTTAATTCGTTCGATTGCAACCGTGCATCAGGGCAACTCGGTTTTCGCAGGAGTTGGCGAACGTACTCGTGAAGGAACCCAGCTCTACAGAGAAATGGTTGAATCGGGTGTCATGAAGGATACCGTGATGGTGTTCGGTCAGATGAACGAGCCTCCGGGTGTGCGTCTCCGTGTGGCACTGACAGCACTGGCGATGGCAGAATATTTCCGCGATCAGGGAAAAGACGTTTTATTATTTATCGACAACATCTTCCGCTTTACCATGAGTGGTTCAGAAGTGTCTGCTCTGCTTGGGCGTATGCCCTCTGCGGTGGGTTACCAGCCGACACTGGCTACAGAAATGGGTGAGCTGCAGGAAAGAATTACATCCACCCGCCATGGTTCCATCACTTCCATGCAGGCAGTTTATGTTCCAGCAGATGACTACTCCGATCCGGCCCCTGTGGCTACCTTTACCCATCTGGATGCGACTATCGCGCTGGAACGCTCGATTGTTGAAAAAGGAATCTACCCGGCGGTCGATCCGCTATCATCTACAAGCCGTATCCTAGATCCAAACATCGTTGGTGTAGAGCATTATCAAACCGCCCGTGAAGTCCAGCGGATTCTGCAGCGTTATAAGGACTTACAGGATATCATCGCCATCTTGGGGTTTGATGAGTTGAGCGAAGACGATAAGATCATTGTTTCACGCGCCCGAAAAATTGAAAGATTCTTCTCACAGCCGATGGCGGTTGCAGAACAGTTTACTGGAATTCCCGGGGCTTATGTGCCGATCCAGGAGACTGTACGCGGATTCCGTGAAATATTGGATGGCAAACACGATGAATTGCCTGAGCAGGCATTTCTGATGGTTGGAACAATTGATGATGCAGTAAAGAAGGCACAGGAGATTACCCAGGCCTAAGCCTGAGGCAGGAATTATGCCGATTCATCTGGATATTACCTCACAGGATCGTTGCGTTTTCTCGGGTGATGTGGATATGGTCGTCGTTCCCGGTTCAGCCGGAGAGATGGGCATTTTACCCAACCACTCACCTTTGCTCTCCACTCTGAAGATCGGTGTTATCAAGGTCCGAACCAAAGGGGAAGAACTGATTTTCACTGTTGCTGGTGGTATCGTTGAAGTGCAGCCGGATTCAATTATCATTCTAGCTGACGCGGCAGAAAATGTTCAAGAGATTGATGTTGCGAGAGCAGAAGCTGCCCGAAAGAAAGCCGAAGAATATCTGGCAAAAGCCGTACCTCAAGATACCGACACCTATCTGGCTCTGCAATCCGCATTACGGCGCTCCAATTTGCGGCTGGATGCGGTGAGGAAATTCAAAAAAACACAGCGGTAAACTTACCGATTGTTTATATGTAGATTGTTATACCCAGATTCTACGGTATCTATATACCGATCTGGGTATAATTAATACATCGAAAGGGACATTGCATGGCGTTTTTATCACGCGAAATTGGAATTGATCTGGGGACACTTTTTACGCGGGTTTCTGAAGGGAATCAGATCTTAATTCAGGAACCTACGATTGTAGCAATTCTGGTAGAAGAAATGAAAATGGTCGAGTGGGGTCAGGCTGCCAAAGATATGCTGGGCAGAGTACCAGAATCTATCGAAGTTGTGCGCCCATTGCAAAATAGTGTAATTGCAGAGTTCGAAATCACAGAAAATCTATTAAAAGATATTCTGCAGCGGGTCTCAGGACCGATGCGTGTTTTTAAACCCGGAGTAATGATTACCGTTCCATTCGGCGTCACCAGCGTGGAACTCCGAGCTGTTCATGAAGCCTGCCTTGGCGCTGGAGCACGGGAAGTAGCTCTCATCTGGCAACCGTTGGCAGCAGCAATCGGAATTGATTTACCGATTAATACCCCCTCTGGAAATATGATTATCTCTCTCGGGGGAGGTTCGACCCAGGCGGCAGTTCTGGCAATGAATGGAATTGTCTCTGCAGAATCATTGCGCGGCGGTGGTTTGCGTCTGGACGAAGCCATTATTACCTATATCAGAAAAAAATATGGCTTGATCATTGGTCAACCAACCGCAGAGCAGTTAAAGATAAAGATTGGCTCAGCCATCCCCATTACAAACCAGTCATCTATGGAAATTCAGGGGCAGGACCAGGTCACCGGTTTACCGCGTTCTCTGGATGTTAAAAATGAAGACATCGTGGAAGCGCTGGAAGAACCGCTGCAGGAAGTAACACTGAGCATCAAGAGGGTCCTCGAAAAGACACCCCCGGAATTACTTTCTGATATTATCGACCGTGGAGTTGCCCTTTGCGGTGGTGGGGCGATGCTTCGTGGAATTGACAAGCACCTGACAAAATCATTGGGAATACCAGCCTATTTGGTTGACAATCCACTGACATGCACTGTGGAAGGTGCTTCAAAAGCCTTTGGTATGTACGAACAATTGAAACGGAATTTACCACCGGTGTAGGATGGATAACAAACTTCAGGATAACGGACAAGATACAATCGCGTTGGGCGAGAAAATCGCCGAATACCGCTACCGATTTCCATTTTCTCTGACCGCGCTTCTTATTTTTGCCACTGCCGGAGTAATATTATTGATTGTGTTAGGTCAATGGGACGCGTATCAGGCAGGAATTCAATACGGTCAGATCATTGCCCAACATACGCTTGCCAACTGGCTCTGGGGTGCTGGGGTGTTTTTTGTAATAGCATTGATCGCATTCATTGGTTTGATCCGCTATCCTCGCTCGAAAGTCACCCTTTATGATTGGGGTTTTACCCTTGGTGGGAAAAAGGTCCAACAATTTCGCTGGGATGAAGTGATCGGCTTGAAAGTTGACTACCGAATAGTATGGTATTTAATTTTTCCGGTCTGGCAAAAACATATCCTGCTGGATTTATATGATAAGCGGCGAATAATTTTTGACGGAAGAATAATAAAACTCGAAGATTTACGTAAGAAAATCAGTAACGCGGTATTTCCACTCATCCAGAACCGGGTTAAGGCGAGCATGGAAACAAAGGCAATTTTGCATTTTGGGCAGCTCCTGGTTTACCCGGAGAGCGGAATCAAAATGGATGGTAAAGCGATACCATGGGAGAGAATTTCTTCGCTGGAAATCGAAAATGGGCATTTGGAATTAAATTACTACTCTGATTCGGCAACCAAGCAAAAACTTAAAACAAAAGTGGGGAATGTGCCCAATATACCCATATTGCTCACGACTGTGAATGAAATACTGGCGAGCAAAACGGATTAACGCAAATAAGCCTGATAATAGGCGAAGAACGCTGACAGGCTAATTATCAGTATTGAAATCAGAATTACCAATCCAACAGCTAGTTTTTGACGCATACTACCTCAGGCAAGATAAAAGACTTCTGTATGAATATCTCCGGGAGCAATATTCAGATCGGATAAAATCCCTTCGGCTGCTTTCATCATTGGAATAGGTCCACAGATGAAGAATTCCAACCCGGCAGTATCTGCAGGCAAGTGACTTAATAAAACCTGTTTCGTGATAAAACCTGTTTCGCCCTGATACCCATCTTCGGGAAAGCGAATAACGTGGATCAAATGCAGATTGATCTCTGATTGGATTGATTCCAACTCTTCTCTAAAGGTGACATCTTTCCATTCGTTGTTGGCATAGAAAAGCCATACTGGGCGGGTATCCTTGCGGTCCCGAATAGTTCTGAGCGTACTCATGAAGGGTGTGATGCCTATTCCTCCGGCGAGAAAGACAAATCCTTTAGCGTGTTGGTGCCTGTCAATGCTGAAAGACCCATAAGGCCCATCCAAATACACCTTCTCGCCAGATTTTAAACTGGGAATTGTGCTGCTGAAATCTCCCAGGTTTTTAATTGTGAATGAAATCTGGTCTGGTTTTTCTGCGCTCGATGCAATGGAGAAAGGATGTTCCCGATCCATATAGGGATTGGCGCCCACGCTGATCCAGGCAAACTGCCCGGGATGAAAATTGATGCCCTTATGATTTACTGGGGAGATAGTCAATGTTGCGGCGTTTCCGCGCTCTGGTGTGACATGCTCAATCTGGTAAGGTTTACGCATTTCCAACCAGGGTTTAATTACACGGGTCCAAAGAATTAATCCCACCCAGAATGCGGTATAGGCTATCCAGAAAGCTTTTTTCCAGGGAATGGCAACATAGTGATTGACTCCGAGTATGTGAAATAAAGCTCCCAGCATAGCAAATATGGCGAAGGCACCATGCCATATTCGCCAACGTTCATAGAGAATCTTTAGTTGCTTCCGGTAGATGGAAAAAACTACCAGACCTACAAGACTTAATATGCTGACCAAACCAAAACGCGCCCGCCAGGGGGCGGTAATCGGGTTAAGTAATGACAACATCGATGGGGAGGTGATAAACAAAATAATTGGATGTGCCAGGATCAGGAAGAAAGTTACAACAGATATCTGACGGTGAAAGAAGTAAACTATATCGCTGCCGTAAGGGGCTTTGAGTGTTTTAAACCTGGCTGTGAGGACGAACTGCAATCCCATCATTGCCAGACCGGTGAAACCGAGAGCAACAGAAAACTCCCTCCAGAAATCTCTGCCTTCCGGAGTTGGTCCAATAAGCAGGATGAACAAAGGCGCCAGAGTCAGCAGAAGATAAATAATGATCCAAAGGATACCTTGAAAAATTCGTTTCATATTGTTCATAGTTATATTTTCCATGATTGTATAACTGATGTCATGTAATTGTATAAACCCAAAGGAAAATTAAATAAACAGCGCCCCTGCGGCGACTCGAACGCCGGTTTCCACCTCCGGAGGGTGGCGCCTTATCCACTAGGCTACAAGGGCATCGACCATATTTTACCATACAATGCTTGGCGGTTCGTTGATAGAACCCAGACTAATCATGGTAAACTTGCCTGCATGCGATTGAAAGCCGATCTCACTCTCTTGTTTGTAGCATTACTATGGGGTTTTGGCTTCCTCGCCCAGAGCGCTGCGGCTGGAGAAGTAGGAGCTCTCGTCTTTAACGGCGCGCGGTGGCTTCTGGGTGCGCTTGTGATGTTACCCCTTGTAAAGTTCAACTTGCAAATGACCCGGAATAGCCTTCCCTGGATGTTGGTGGCAGGTTTTATTCTCTTCCTTGGGGGTGGCCTTCAACAGACCGGTCTTGAATTCACCACAGTTGGAAATGCCGGTTTCATCACCGGGATTTATGTTGTCCTCATTCCAATACTGCTGACTGTATTCTGGCGCGAAAAAATCTCCCGTCTAATCTGGGCTGCTGCAGCCACGACGGCTGCAGGGGTGTATTTCCTGAGCATGGGTGGACCGATCAAGTTGAATATTGGTGATCTCTTAATGCTGCTGGGCGCTTTCATGTGGGCTTTTCATGTGATTGTGATTGGTAAGGCTGTAAAGAGTGTACCCGTCTTACATTTTGTCATCGGGCAGAACATATTTTGCGGTGCATTGAACCTGATTTTTGGCATATTGTTTCAGTCAGATTCACTGCCAGCCTTGCTGCCCAATTGGATTTCCATCCTCTATCTGTCCGTGGTTTCCACTGCGGTGGGTTTTACGCTGCAGGCGTACGGACAGCGGCACGCGCCACCCGCCGACGCTGCGATCATCCTCAGTATGGAAGCTGTATTTGCCGCGTTAATTGGATGGCTCTTCTTGAAGGAACAGCTGACACTTATTCAGATACTTGGCTGCGGATTAATTTTTGCAGCAATAGTATTCTCCCAGGTGATAACCATCCGGCAGAATAAAATTGATGCTAACCAGCTGGTGGAAATCAACCGCTAGACTGGCTTAAAGTGAGTTGCGTTCTTTCGATCAGGCAGTTCAACGGATCCAGCCCCAACAAGCGCAAAATTTCATCTGGCTTACCATTGGTGAGTTCGCCAGCTGAAAAAACCAGCTCTAAAGCGATGCCATTGTCCGCGGAGATATCCAGCCAGTGGTAACCCAACCAGAATGGTTTGACGTCCACTGTCTTCTTTTTCCGATCCACCCAGAGTTCGGGTTGGCTGGACAGTTGTTCAAGTCTGGTGGTCAGCTCTTCTTTATCTGCATTGAACACTTGAATTGAGTATGTCTGAGTTTGCACGCGGGTTTGCATGGCTGGCAAATTTAGAGGTACCTCTTCCATACCGACAATATCAATACCAGGATGCCGAATTACGCTTAACCTTTGATTTAACTCTTCAGAACTGATGTCTTCCTCAAGCCAGCACTCCAGCAATTCGTGGCTGCCGGTGTAGCCAAGGGATAAAGCAGAAGCCAGTTGGATCTTGGGCTGTGGGTGAAATCCCTGACTGTGCACCAGTTTTATTTTCGCCCGTCTGAACATGCGGATCCAGATGTGGTACACATCGAGATGACCGATAAAGCGAATCAATTCAGTTTTGGCAAAGGTAATGCGTATTCGCTTCATTTGAGCTCACCAGAAGGTACATTTTTGGCTGGTGGGCATTTCCAGGTGTCTACCCAGGCGGAGGCATACTCAGGCATGATGCCACACGCGTAACATTGATCACGGCAATCATCCCTGGTCTTACCCTCTTTGGCTGCTTTTGCCTCTGCTCTGAGATAGGATTGTCGTACACCCGCATCAATGTGGCTCCACGGAAGCACTTCGTCAAACGATCTGATCCGCTCTGCATAAAAGGAAGGATCGAGATTGTTTTCAGAAAAAGCTTTCAGCCATATGTCATAATTATGTGATTCCTGCCAGGCGTCAAAATGAGCACCATTTTTCCATGCAGTAAAGATTACCTCAGACATTCTGCGGTCTCCACGTGTAAGCCAGGCTTCCAATTGGGTATCTTCGGTATCTGTCCAGGTGAGTTTGAAATTGGGATTGCGCAGTTGTTCTTTCAATAGATTTTGTTTTTCAATAACCTGATCAATCTGATCGCAGGCTTCCCACTGAAATGGCGTGTGTGGTTTCGGGACAAAGGTGCTTACCCCGGCGTGGACTTTTGCCTTTCCGCCCATGATGGAGCGACCGATCCGCCAGACAGACCAGCACAAGTCAGCGATCGCGCGAACATCTTCGAGGGTCTCGGATGGATGACCGATCATAAAATACAATTTTATGGATGTCCAACCCCGGCTGTAAATTTCTCGAGCGGTATCCAACAATTGCTGCGTACTCACTGGTTTATTTATGATCTGGCGCATTTTTTCAGTGGCGGCTTCCGGCGCCAGGGTGAACCCACCAGAACGGGAATCCTTCAGTGTATCCATCAGATCCACTGAGAATGATTCAATCCTGAGCGAAGGCAGGGATATATGCAAGTGCCTCTCTGAGTATTTTTCTGTGATACTGCTCACCAGACGGGTAATTTCGGTGTAATCAGAAGAACTGAGTGAAAGCAGGGCAACTTCTTCATGACCTGTATTCTCGACAGCTTCCTCGATCGCTTCGAGGATCATCTCCACCGGCCGCTCGCGCACAGGGCGGTTGATCATCCCGGCATGGCAAAACCGGCAACCCCGCGTACATCCCCGCATGATCTCCACAGCCACCCGGTCATGAACCACTTCAATATTCGGTACGATAAAGCGGGTGAGTGGTTTCGGAAGGGAAGCAACAATTCGCTTATGCACTTTGGCCGGTACACTGGCATCAATTGGCAGGATGGATTTGACCGTTCCATCCGGGCAGTATTCCACTTGATATAAAGATGGAACATAGACACCCTGAATGGCCGACATCATCCGCATTAGGGTAGCTCTATCTGACTTCGATTGTTTCCACTTTTGGTGTATGTTGATGATGTCGTGAATCACCTCTTCTCCCTCACCAATCACCAGCGCGTCAATAAAGGCATGCATTGGTTCAGGGTTGAAGCAGGCATGTCCACCAGCGATAACCAATGGATGAATCTCGTTTCTATCTTCCACCCGGATAGGAATTTCAGCAAGGTCAAGAATATTTAGAACATTGGTATATAGGGTTTCGTACGGCAGAGAAAAACCAACAATATCAAATTTTACAAGAGGCGTTTTGCTCTCCAGCCCGTAAAGAGGGATTCCGCGCTCACGCATTTCGGCTTCCATGTCCTTCCAGGGGGCATATGCCCTCTCCGCAAGTGCATCAGAGCGCTGGTTGATCTGGTCATATAGAATTGACACACCGAGATTGGGTACACCGACATCATACACTTCTGGAAATACGATCGCGAAATGTGTGTTGACCGAATCCCAATCCTTGCAGACCTGATTCAATTCACCGCCGGTGTATCTGGCGGGTTTTTGCACACGAGGGAGGACGGGGAGAAGATCGGTAAATATTTTATTTCTGGTGATTTTGCTTGCTTCCAAATGAGTACCTATAATAATCCTTTGTATGATCCGCCATCCACACTTAACATAACACCAGTCAGGTAAGACGCGGCGGGTGAGCATAGAAAAACTGCTGATCGTGCAAATTCATCTGGTTCAGCCAGTCTGCCCAACGGCGCGGCTGACTTTTGCTTTTCCATCTCTGTTTCGAATGAAGTTTTATTCACTTCTGCCCGGGAGCGTATCAATTGTACTGCTCTTTCTGTAGCCGTCCAGGATGGCAGTATAGAGTTGACCCTGATGTTTTGTTCAGCGAGTTCGAGGGCAAGGGATTTGGTCAATCCCAGTACTCCGGCACGTAGTGTATTGGATAGGATCAGATCCGGGATGGGTTGCTTGGCTGATATTGATGTAACTGTGAGAATGCTGCCCTGATTTGATTTTGCGAGGTACGGCAGTGCGGCTTGAATCAGGCGGACATGGCTGAGAAG
>CAZRKL010000015.1:0-15572 GCA_964600595.1 uncultured Leptolinea sp. | reverse complement strand
TTGATTTTGCGAGGTACGGCAGTGCGGCTTGAATCAGGCGGACATGGCTGAGAAGGCTAAGATTAACAGCCTGAGACCAGTCTTCATCGTTTAGTTGCACAAATTTGCCTGTTCGGGGACCTCCCGCATTCGTGATCAAGATGTCAATGCCACCCAATCGCTCTGCCGCTTGTTGGATAAGCATCGCAGGAAAATCTGGCTGGCTGACATCACCCGGGATATCATCAACAGAGCAACCCGATTGCCTTAAGGTATCTTTTGCAGTTGAAAGGTTTTTTGCATCCCGACTGTTGATAATCAGATCGGCACCTTCCTGGCCAAGGATGGCCGCGATGGCAAATCCCAAACCTTTACTGGCGCCGGTGACGATAGCTTTTTTATTCTTGAGTCCCAAATCCATGGTTCACCTTCCGGTCAAAGTATCTCAACTTTTTGTTCCTGAATATATAAATCAGGGAAATAGCTCTCAATCCACTGGAGAACATTTGCCAGATACGCATCGATGATTCTTGCATCAGAATTTATCACGGCAATACCAATTTGCGCAGTCTGATGAACATCTTGATGACCGATTTCAGCCACACTGATGTTAAACTGTTGCTTCAGCCTTTCTTGCAGGGGTTTTATTCTGCTCCTTTTTTCCTTGAGCGATGAACACCCGGGGAGATGGATCAGAATGGTTAATATTCCAATGCGCATCGAAAATCCTGTCGGGTTGATTATAACCCAATCAAAGCTTCCATCTTGCGAAGCCTCAATCGCGCGGTTACAATCTCATAGGTGATGGAGAATCTAATGGACAATATTGACAATAAATATCAGGAAGCACTGGATTATATCTACAGCTTTGTTGATTATAGCCTTACTAAACAATTAACCTACTCTCCTGAAAAATTTAATCTGGACCGGATGTTTCGCCTGCTGGAATTATTGGATAATCCCCATAAGAAATACCCGGTTATTCACATCACCGGAACCAAAGGCAAAGGATCCGTTTCTGCGTTTCTTGCCAGCATTCTTTATCAAGCTGGCTACAAGGTTGGGCTTTATACATCTCCACACCTGATCGATTACACTGAACGGATTCAGGTGGGTGGAAAACCTATTGATAAAATTAGTTTCCTTTCCATACTGGATGAAATTAAACCTGCCATCGAAAAAGTACCAGAAATCACCACCTTTGAAATTACTACTGCCCTTGCCATGACTGTATTTGCCAGGCAGAAAGTGGATTTTGCCGTTTTGGAGGTGGGGCTGGGGGGCAGGCTGGATGCCACGAATGTGGTTGATCCTCTGGTTTCTGTGATTACGACAGTGTCATATGATCATCAGGCGGTACTGGGTGACACGCTGGCTGCAATTGCCGGAGAAAAAGCTGGCATCATCAAACCCGGCAGGACGGTTGTGGTTTCCAACCAGAGCACGGAAGCATATAAAGTCATTGAACAAAGGGCAAATGAGCTGGGCTCACCCCTGTTAAGTGTGGGAAAAGATGTCCACTATGTAAGCGCCAGTCACAGCCTGGATGGGCAGCGATTTTGGGTCTGGCAGCCGCATCAACAGGGAAAAATGGATCAATTTCTGGAGAACCCTGATGGAATAACCTGGCATCCCATGGAATACTTCACACCTCTACTGGGTGCCCATCAGATCGAAAACGCGGTTACAGCTTTCCTGACTATTCAAACAGTGAGGGCAGCGGGTTATGAAATCTCTGAGCAGGCAGTTGCAGATGGATTCTTGAATGTGTCATGGCATTGCCGTTTCGAAGTGATATCCAGAAATCCGCTCATAGTTTTGGATTCAGCGCACAACCGGGATTCTGCCCAGAAACTGCGCATCACATTGGATGATTATTTACCCGGGAAGAATATTCTGTTATTATTTGGAGCTTCAGAAGACAAGGATGTACATGGAATACTTGTGGATCTACTGCCGCGGGTGAACAAAGTAATTGCCACCCAAACCATCCATCCACGCGCCATGGAGGCCTCATCCATAGTAAAATTAGTCCACCAGATGGGGAAGCCCGCACGCGCGATTTTACCCTTCCAGAAAGCATTTGAAGAGATCACAGGAATGGCAGGACCAAACGAGGCTGTGTTGGTAGCCGGCAGTATTTTTCTGGCAGCAGCAGCCCGCGAAGTATGGCTGGATACATCTGGAATGACGAAGAAGGAATAGGTATGCGTAACTTTGATTATTTGGACTACAACCAGGAAGATGAAGGAATCAGCTCTGCTCTGCATCAGCGGACGGAGGAACTTTATCAAATAAAGAAT
Source organism: uncultured Leptolinea sp. (assembly GCA_964600595.1). Classification (GTDB taxonomy): domain Bacteria; phylum Chloroflexota; class Anaerolineae; order Anaerolineales; family Anaerolineaceae; genus DAIOEK01. Next base: position 13,290 of record CAZRKL010000015.1, on the reverse strand, counting down.
GCCAAACCGAACCGGAGCGGCATGATCACGCTGGCTGTATTGCCTTTGAGGGATTTGGTTATCTTTCCGCACATGGTTTCTCCTGTATTTATTGTTCCTGGCAACACGATGGCAGCCATCCAATTTGCACAGGAGGAAGGACTGACCGTAATCGGTCTGGTCCAAAAAGATTCCAGTGTTGAAGATCCGGTAGCGAAAGATTTTTTACCCATTGGCGTAGAAATGGCTGTGGGGCGGATGCTGGCCATGCCGGATGGATCCAGTTCTGCGTTGGTTCAAGGACGCAGACGGGTTGAAGTAATGGAGTTTCTTCAATTTGAGCCATTCATCATCGCGAGGGCAAAAGTCATCGATGAAGCGATCAAGGTGGATAAGCAGATTACCGCCCTCATGCGAACTGCCCGCGACCTGTTCGAGCAGTGCGTTCAGCTTGACCGGACTTTACCGGACGAGGCAAATATCTTTGCGATGAATATTAATGAGCCTGGTTGGTTGGCTGATATGGTTGCTTCATCCCTTTCTCTGGATTTCCCAACGCGTCAGGATCTGCTGCAGATGGTTTCACCTGAAGAGAGATTAAGCAAAATCAATCACCTGCTTGCGGATGAATTGGATGTGCTTCAGCTTGAAGATGTCATCCAGAGCAAGGTTCAGAGTGAGGTAGATCGCTCACAGCGGGAATTTTACCTGCGGGAGCAAATGAAAGCCATTCAGACAGAACTGGGTGAAGGTGACATCTGGCAGAGGGAAATTCAGGAATTAAAAGTAAAAATTGATGAAGCAAAGCTTCCAAAAGAAGCTCACACACAGGCAATCAAAGAATTAGAGCGGTTAACCCAGATGCCTTCAATGGCTCCTGAGGTCGGTATTATCCGCACTTATCTCGATTGGATCATTGATCTCCCCTGGAATACTTGTACAGATGATAATCTCGACGTGAAACACGCGGCAAAAGTGCTGGATGAGAACCACTACGGTCTTAAGAAAGCGAAAGACCGCATCCTTGAGTATATTGCTGTCCGATCACTGAAACCAAAGCGGTTGCGGCAACCTATCCTGTGTTTCATCGGTCCTCCGGGGACAGGGAAAACATCTCTGGGAAGATCCATCGCAGAGGCGTTGGGGCGAAAATTCGTGAGGCTTTCACTGGGAGGTGTGCGTGACGAGGCGGAAATTCGTGGTCACCGCAGAACCTATATTGGAGCCATGCCAGGCCGGATTCTGCAAACAATGCGCCGGGCTGGGTCACAAAATCCGCTCTTTATGCTGGATGAAATTGATAAACTCGGATCTGACTTCAGGGGTGATCCCGCAGCTGCGTTACTGGAAGTGCTGGATCTGGAACAAAATAATGCCTTTTCAGACCACTATCTTGAACTCGCTTATGACCTCTCAAAGGTAATGTTCATCACCACAGCCAACTCCATGGGAACAATCCCGCCCGCGCTGTTAGATAGAATGGAAGTGATCGAATTTCCGGGATATATAGAGGAAGAAAAGCTGGAAATCTGCCACAGGTTCCTTCTTCCACGGCAGGAAGAGGAAAGCGGTTTGGAAAAAGGTGAAATTGTCATGGAAGAATCCGCGCTTCGTCGCATTATCCGCGAGTACACCTATGAAGCCGGGGTCCGCAACCTGGAACGGGAAATTGGCAGGGTGTTCCGAAAAATTGCCAGACAGAAATCAGAAAAGAAACGATACCCGCACCGGGTAACCAATGCTTCAATAGACAAATACCTGGGACCTCCACAGTTTTTTGAAACAGAAGCTGAAAAACAGGATGAAGTGGGTGTTGCTACTGCAATGGCATGGACAGAATCTGGCGGTGATATCATGCCGGTAGAGGTATTGATTTTTGAAGGAAAAGGTGGACTTCAGATTACCGGTCAGGTTGGAGAAGTAATGCAGGAATCTGGTCAGGCAGCTCTTTCTTATATGAAGTCGAAGGCAGATGAGTTAAATATTAATCCCATCTTGTTTGAAAGATTGGATGTGCATGTTCATATTCCGGAAGGTGCCATACCCAAAGACGGCCCTTCAGCAGGGATTACCCTGGCAACAGCCATGATCTCAGCCTTTACGCGGCGTGAGGTCTATAAAACAGTTGCGATGACTGGAGAGATCACGCTGCGCGGGAAGATACTTCCGGTTGGTGGTATTCGGGAAAAAGTACTCGCGGCACATCGTGCGCACATAAAAACTATTCTCATTCCTGAAAGAAATGTGAAAGATTTACTGGATATTCCCAGAAAAGCACGCCAGGATCTAGAAATTATTCCTGTCAGGCACATGGATGAAATCATCAGGCTGGCCCTTCATGAGAAGGCAACTAAGCCGATACAGATCACAGCACGTAAACCACGAAAGAATTCTTCGGCAGATATCAAGGAATAAATAAAACAACACCCGCCTCAGGCGGGTGTTGTTGATCTAACTGGGAATTCAGGAGGATGTGGCTGGAGGTTTGTTCCTGTGTTCAGCTTGCAATGCCTTGATGCCATTGCGTATCTGCCCGAGGGTGCGGTCCATTTCCATTTCCAGGCGGGTCAGTGTCTCGACAACATATTCATCGGCTTCCTTCCGAGAGGCTTCCGCTTCACGTTGTGCCTGTCCGATGATCTCTTCTGCCTGTTTTTTTGCCGCATCAGTGATTGCATCCTTCGAAATCAACTGTTCGCCTTTATCGCGGGCGAGGGCAATTGTACGATTGGCTTCTTCCTGCGCCTGGGCAAGGATTCGGTCACGTTGAACCAGCACCTGCTGTGCTTTTTTTACTTCTTCGGGAATGGATACTCGCATCTGGTCAATAATATCCAGAAAACGGTCTTCATCAATGACAACATTGTGGGTAAGGGGAATACCCTTGCTCTCATTAAAAAGCTCTTCCAACCGGTCAATTAAATGTTGAATATCCATCCTATCCTCCTTCAATATTGCATGCGGTATTGTTGCAAGAATAACGCCAGGCTGTTATTGTACTAGTCTCTCAATGCGGTTAGCGGCACTACTGTCTGGTCATTTCCGAGTTCACGAAATTTGTTGTAAAGTGCCTCTGCAACGTGAGGAGGAACAAAAGTAGTGATATCTCCACCCAGTGAAGCTATTTCGCGTACTGTGGTTGATGAAAGGAAGGTATGCTCATCACTGGTGATCAGGGCGACCACATCGATATCAGGAGCAAGCCGATGGTTTGCCAGTGCCATCTTGAATTCATGCTCAAAGTCACTGAAGACACGCAATCCACGGACAATTGCCTGAGCGCCAATAGATTTAACAAAGCTGACAGTCAAGCCGCTATAACCAACGACCGAAATATTCTTTTCATTCTCAAATGCTTTTTTTACATACGATAGTCGTTCTTCGGGTGAGAATAAAAGGTTCTTGAGTGGACGATCAAACACAGCAATGACTACTTCATCGAATAACCTGCTTGCCCGAATAGCAATATCAATATGCCCGTAATGGATTGGATCAAAAGTCCCTGGAAACACAGCTTTAGCCATGATTTAACTGATATCTCCTCTCCCAGGCTGCCAGAACCTCTGCAGCATCTGGACTAAGTTTTGATGCTCGGGGAGGTTAAGATCTGGATCTAGATCAAAAACCATTTGAGCTGCTTCCCGGGCTTTTTCAATAAGCCTGACATCACTTAAAGACGCCAGTCGTAAATCCGAATATCCAGCCTGGCGGGTACCCAGAAAATCTCCAGGTCCACGTTGCTCCAGGTCTTTTTCTGCGAGAACAAATCCATCATTGGTTTCAACCATTGCCTTCAGTCGCTCATTATCCACAGCGTTCTCGGTTTCGGGGATGAGGATACAATAAGATTGATGTTCTCCACGACCAACCCTTCCGCGGAACTGGTGGAGCTGCGCTAAACCAAATCGATTTGCTCCTTCTACCATCATAATCGTTGCGTTGGGAATATCAACACCCACTTCGACCACGGAAGTTGAAACCAGGATATCAATTTCTTTGTTGCGGAAGGCACTCATTACTTTTTCTTTTTCATCAGGTTTCAGCCTTCCATGGAGAAGCCCTAATTTGTACTTGTAAAACACTTCTTTTTGAAGCCGATCGCGTTCTTCTACAGCTGCTTTGGCTTCGTCATTATCACCCTGTTCGACTAAAGGATAGATAATAAATGCCTGTCGACCTGCATCAACCTGTGATTTGATCTTGCTGTAAGCCTGTTCCCTCTCTTTAGGATAGAGAACCACTGTATCAATATTTTGTCTCCCGGCAGGATACTCATCCATCAGGGACAGATCCAGGTCTCCATACACTGTGAGAGCCAGGGATCTTGGAATGGGGGTAGCGGTCATCACCAACAGGTGTGGATTGTTCCCTTTTGCACGCAAAATTGCACGTTGTTCAACACCAAAACGATGTTGCTCGTCGATAACCACCATTTGAAGGTTCTGGAATACCAGCGGATCTTCCAGTAATGCGTGTGTGCCAATAATAAGTCTGATAGATCCGTTTTCTACCCCGGTCCGAATCTCTTCTTTTTCTGCGTTTTTTGTATCGCCAATTAATAGGCGAATTTCATCAGCCATTAAAACAGGGTCTCCATTGGCTGATGTAGTCAGTAACTTTGTCAAGCTGCGGTAATGCTGTTCGGCTAGGATACTGGTGGGCGCCATCAAGGCAGCTTGCGCGCTATTCTTCATCACAACCGCCATACCCAATGCTGCAACGACCGTCTTGCCAGAACCAACATCGCCCTGAAGGAGACGGTTCATCGGTTGTCCTGTGAGCAGGTCAGCTCTGATTTCTGATAGTACCTTTTGCTGCGCGTTGGTGAGCTGATACGGCAAGTTTTTCTGCCATACCAACAATTCTTCCTCAGAGATTGAAAATACTGAGGCTGTTGCCGATTTCCAGCTCCGTTTTTGTTGCAGAACACCGATTTGTAGCAAGAAAATTTCATCAAATGCAAGGCGTTTTCTTGCATTGACGATTGCCTGCTGGTTTGGTGGAAAGTGAATTTCCTTGAGCGCATTGCCCAGAGGTGGAAGTTGATAGGACGATTTTACAGAATCCGGAAGGAAGTCGGCAATCTGGCTGCTCCAATAGTTCACAGTTTGATACTGTAAACGCCTCAGCCATTTCTGGGTGATGCTGGCTGTGAGCGGATAGACCGGTACAATCCGGTTTGTGTGTAGTTGCTCTTCTTCCAGCTGTTCCCACTCGGGATTGTTGATGATCAGGCGCCCGAGATATTGATCCACCCTGCCGGAGACCACAATTTGCATTCCAGGTTTTAATCGGTTTGCTATCCAGAGTTGATTGAACCAGGTTAATCGCAGGCTCCCGGTTCCGTCGGTGATCACGGCTTCTATTAAGTGCGTACTGCCACCACGGATGGGTCGGGTGTTTACGGTATGAATTGCTCCGATAACAGTTATCTCTTCTCCATAGAAGAGACGGTTTATGGGTTTGAGCTGGCTGTAATCATCATAACGGCGCGGGAAGTAATATAAGAGATCTTCAAGTGTATGTAATCCTAAACCGGCAAGAGTCTCTGCATGCTTATCACCAATTCCCTGAACCACCTTCAAAGGAGCTTTAAGCCCGGTTCGGTTACCAGAAGAAGTAATGCGCGGTTCAGATCGCCTGGATTGAGGCGGAGAGATGTGCCGTTGTTCTGTTTCAACCGATCCGGGCTTTTCTTTCTCAATTGGCTTGTTGCTTTTGGCAGCTGGCATGGGAGATGGAGAACTGCCGGTAGAAATTGTTGTCAACTCTTCCCAGATATCTTTAATTATGTCTTTCCGATCATCCAGTTGCTGATCGTAATTATTAATCAGGGAATGAATTTTTTCAAGACTTGATTCAGGAATTTGTTCAAGACGCGCCTGAGATTCCCAATTCGGCAATACTTTTTCTAATCCACCAACAACTGCTCTATTGTCATAGCCACGTTCAATTTCCAGCTTCAGGAATTTGAGGAATTTTTCAATGGATGGCTGCATAGCAATATTTTACCCCAATCCTTTATCCTGGTCTCATCTGCAGCAATATTCGGATTAGTTTAGCTTATATTTCTTCAGGTTTTTCGACGGCAAAAATACCAACGCTGCGGGGACCCAACATGGCAGCAATCACTGGATTAATGCTGTGTTCACTAAATGGGACTTTTGGAAAAACTGATCCGGCGTGTTCTTTCAATACCCGGGCATCCTGTAACAATGATGGGACACTTTGCATAACCGCAATTGCATCCAGCTCACTAAATTCATCCAGAAATTCCTGGAAGTAATCCAGCAATGCACGGTAGTTTTTTATCTTTTCGATTGATACCAGCTTTCCTTCTTCAAAAGAAAATACAGGCAGAATACCGAGCATTTCACCCACCACAGCCTGTGGATAATCAATTAATGCAGAGCGGGTTAGATATGTCAGACTCGGAAGACAAAATTGGGCATAAATATGCGGTACCTGACCCCTTACCCTGTATTCAATATCATCAGCTGAAACGCCCTGATCTGCCAACTCTGCTGCCAGTTGAACGAGATATCCCAAGCCCAATCCGATCATCTGGGTATCAATCAGATGGACTTTTGCCCTGCCCTGGGTTATTTTAATTGCTTCCTGCAGGTTTTGGTAAGCGTCTGATAAGTGGCTGGAAATGGATAATGCAATAATGTCAGTTGCCTGGCTGCTGAGTCCTCGTATTGCCTGGACATATTCTGCAATGGAAGGTGGCTCAACGACAGGTAATGGTTTATGTGTAGCCGAGGTTGGATAATGTAGTATTCGATTGCCAGAATCATTATCTGATTCAGCATCCGAAATATGAATATGAAATGGCACAACCTCAATGAGGTTGCGCCCGTTCAAACTGTGTTTTGTAAATTGTGCAGAACTATCTGTCAGAATGCAGGTTTTCGTCATGGCTATTCTATTGAGATGATGAATTGATAATGGGGCTGACCACCCGGATGAACCTCAATTTCATGATCGGGGTAGGAGTCTTTAACAGATGACACAATTTGATCGATGGTTTTCTTTTGGACTTCACCCCCAGTGAAGAAAGTAATTCTTTCACGATCTTTCGTTTCTGCCGATTCGAGGAAGGTCATAACCGCTTCTTCCAGAGTATTGGCAGAGGAAATAAGCTTACCATTATGAAGGACGATTACCTGTCCTTCTTCAACGTCCACTCCATTAATCTGTACTGTGCGGGTCGCGATGGTGATTTCTCCGGCTTCAACGTCGGTAAGGGCGTCATTCATATCCTGAACTACCTGGTCGAAGTCTCCATCCGGAACGAGGTGAAGCAGTGCAGATATACCTTGTGGAATATTGCGGCTGGGTATGACGGCCACTTTCTTCACGCTTACTGAGGCTGCACTTTCTGCTGCAAGGATGATATTCTTATTATTCGGGAGCAGGATAATTTTATCGGTGGGAAGATCTTCAAAAGCTTTAAGAATTTCTTCCGTACTGGGATTCATCGTTTGACCGCCATCCACAATAGCTGCGACGCCAAGGGAGGCAAATATTTGTGAAAGACCGTTACCAGGGCTTACGGTAATAACGGCTATATCCCCCGGCTCCACTTCTGCAAGATGTATTTTTTCTGGTCGTTTAGTTGATTGTTCTTCCATCTGAGCCATCAGGTTTTCCATTGCTATCTTGGTAATGGTACCGATGCCCATGGTGTATTCAATCGGTTCATACCGCTTATCCAATGGAACGTGGATGTGCATGCGGTAGAAACCATCCCCTTCACCGACCTGAATGGAAGTGCCGATCTCGGAAAGATCGTTATAAAAATCTTCGAGAACGAGAGGTTGATGAGGACGAAAATCTACAACGACTTCATAATCCTGACCGGGCTCTACAGATTCCATGGTGTTTTCCAGATTCATATTCGAAATAGGCTGGATCACACCAACAGGTGTTTCCAGAGATAAATTGCGGATGTAGCGTAAGATTCCCTCCAGTAGTATAAAGAGCCCTTTACCACCAGAATCTACAACACCTGCCTGTTTCAATATCGGGAGCAATTCAGGGGTTTTTTGAACGGATTCATCCGCTGCGTTAACAATTTCTTCCAGGATGATTTCTGGATCTTGATTTTCTGCAACGATAGCTTGTGCTTTTTGTGCAATATCTGTAGCAACCGTCAGAATGGTTCCTTCAACAGGTTTAACAACACCTTTATATGCAGTATGGCGTGCTTCTTCAAGTGCAGATGCAATCATCTCTGCATCTGCTGTATCATAGTTGTCCAGTCCACGCGCAAATCCGCGCCATAACTGAGACAAAATAACCCCGGAGTTGCCCCTGGCACCCATGAGGGCTCCCTGTGCAAGAAGGTGCGCCATTTTGCCCAGGTTCTTCTCTTCAGATTGTGCAATCTCGTTATATGCGGATTGCATGGTCAACACCATGTTCGTACCTGTATCTCCATCTGGCACCGGGAAAACATTGAGCGAATTTACCAGTTGTTGATTAGCCTTCAACCATATTAAGGCTGCTTCAACAAAAACTTTCAGTTGGAGACCATCCAGGCGTAATGTCTTCTTTGTTCGTATGTCTGATTCAATACCCATAAGGAACCTTTGCTTTTTGGGGGTTAATCGGTGTTACTGATGCGAAGTCCGCGAACATGTACGTTCACACTACGAACCGGTAAGCCGATGGTATTCTCGATTTGATATTGGACCTGATGTGCAACCGTGGAAGCAACAGATTTAATTCTGGTGCCATATTCAATAATGATATATAGGTCCAAATCAACCTGGCTTCCATCAAATTTCACTTCCACCCCCAGGCTTGGATCCTTGATTATTACGTTTGCCAGCCCTTCAACCAGATTTTTTGGGGCAAGGCCGACAACGCCGTATGAAGATAACGCAGATTGGCAGGCAACCGATGCGATTGCCCGGTGTGAAATGTAGATATTTCCGATTGGATTATTCTTGTCTCTCATATGGGGACCTTTCAATCATTGTACTGGTCATGTAGTTTAACAAATATTCTTGTCTTTGGATACGGTTTATGGTAAAATCCAACCTTGCGCTGCGAAATTACGCAGCAGGACAGATTGAGTAGTTGAAAGGATAATCGAAATGGCTGTCTGTGAAACTTGTGGCAAGAAAACAACCTTTGGTCATAATCGGAGCTTTTCTCAGCGCGCCACAAACCGCGCTTTTCACCCCAACCTGCAAAAGGTAATGGTGATTGAGAATGGAAAGAAAGTTCATAAGACTTTGTGCGCACGCTGCATTCGCTCCATGGTAAAAAGCGTATAACTCATTTTACCTTTTTATCAATAACAAGACGGCTAATAAGCCGTTTTTGTTTTTAACTTTCCAATATATGTTTCAAAGAAATAACTCCGGCTTTTGCCCCATCGGAATGCCCGAAAACGGCAGTAGCAGCAACAATGGTATCTGCGCCGGCTTTTAAAACAGCTGGTAAAGTCTTGAGGTTAATTCCACCATCCACCTGCAGTCGGATGGGGTGCTCGAATTCGGCAATTTTTTTCGCGACCTGTTCGACCTTCTTTTCCATACCCTGAATATAGGATTGCCCTGAATAACCTGGATTAACTGTCATGATCAAGACCATATCCACTTCATTGGCAACCAGATGCAGGTTGTTGACCTGAGTAGCCGGATTATAAGCAATACCGGTCTTGCATCCTTCTTCGCGGATCATTTCGAGTGTGCGGTGAAGGTGAGGGCAGGTTTCCTGCTGTACCGTGATGATGCTCGCGCCCGCGCTGGCAAATGAACGGATATGATCTTCGGGTTTTTCAATCATCAAATGCACATCGAGCGGTAGGTTCGTTATCCTGCGGCAAGCCTCAACAATAAATGGTCCCATTGTGATGTTTGGCACAAATCTGCCGTCCATTACATCAATATGTATCCAATCAGCGCCGGCTGCTTCCACATCCTGGATATCGCGTGAAAGATGCTCAAAATTTGCAGAAAGGATAGACACAGAAAGGATGTTTTTCATAATAAGTTGAATAACACCGCGATCCAGAGTGGAATAAGACCACCAACAGCTGCTACTGTCAGCAGTCCTAGCCCGATGGTAATCCAGTCGATCTTGTTGATTTCCTCAGAGATGTCTGGATGTTTCTGACTAACCGGAGTCGTTACCAGTGTCGCGGAGGAATCTACGGGTGGATAATATCCATCTACTAATGGAGAATCTGTGAGATGCAGATTCGATTGCAATACCCGCCCTAATTGATCTGCAGTCCGATACCGGCGGGAAGGTTCTTTTGAGAGGACTTTTAAGATGATCTGATCCAGCTCACGGGGGATCATGGGGTTTAATTTGCTGGGAGTGACGGGCATCTCATACAGGTGTTTGTTTGAGTATTCCTGGATAGATTCTCCGTGAAATGGCAGCTGGCCGGTTAATATTTCATACATAACCACCCCCAGCGAGTACACATCTGAGGCTGGTTGAGGTGGACCACCGGCAGCCTGCTCGGGAGAGAAATACTGGGGTGATCCCCATACTTCCTGGTGATGCTCATCCGGTTGAATGGAGGCAAGCGCTCTCGCGATACCAAAATCTGTAACCTTTAATCTCATATCCGGGGTGACAAGCATGTTGTGTGGTTTGATATCGCAGTGAACCAGGCCAGCCCGATGCGCATAGCCGATTCCAGAACAAGCCTGAATAATGAGGGGTATTGCATCCTCAACCGGAAGGCGTCCTTTTTGCAGCAGCATGGTCTTTAAATCTGTACCGGGTACGTGTTCCATCACGATGAAAAGCCAGTCTTGTTCGAATCCAAAATCGTGAACAGTTACGATACTAGGGTGGGAGAGGTTAGCCGCAGCTTTAGCTTCCAGATGGAAACGATCACGAAACGCCTGATCTGCTCCAAGCTCCTGCTTGAGCATTTTGATCGCAACCGGTCGATCCAACATAAGATCGTACGCGGAATAAACAAAAGCCATTCCGCCTTTGCCGATGGCTTCTAGTAATTTGTAACGCCTGTTGAGGATTGGTAATTCATCCATATTTGTTCGTTGAAGAAATTATAACATAGGGGATTTGCTGGCTGACCCATCGGTTATAATCAGCATATCTTATCTAATGAGAATTTGAAAAATGACAGCTATTAAATTCTTTCGCAAAAATCCGCTCATGCTCCTTCTAATTGCTTTCCCGCTGGCAATCATAGCTGAAATTGCCGGGTGGGGAGATATTTGGGTATTTATATTTTCTGTTGTTGCCATTGTTCCCCTGGCAGGTTTAATCGGACAGGCTACTGAAGCTTTAGCGACCTATACTGGTCCAAAAATTGGTGGTCTATTGAATGCCACATTGGGGAATGCTGCTGAGTTGATCATCACTCTGGTGGCGATTAAAGCCGGATATCTGGACCTGGTAAAAGCATCCATAACCGGTTCAATTCTTGGTAACTTGTTGTTTGTTATGGGAATTGCCATGATCGTGGGAGGGGTTAAGAACGGCGCTCAGACCTTCGATCAGAAACAGGCACGGAACCATACCGTACTCCTCACCTTAAGTGTGACAGCGTTGGTGATTCCTTCATTGTTCAGAGTTGCTATTGGGGAAGAGACCAGTTTTCGTGTGGAAGCATTAAGCATTGGTGTCGCTGTTGTGATGATGCTGATTTACGCAGCAGGATTATTATATTCATTCAAGCACGCACATAATCCAATCACGCATGTGGTTGAAGCCAACAAAAATCACCATCCTGAAATGAAGCTGCGAACCGCAATACTGCTTCTTGTCGTCTCCACGCTGGGTGTTGTTTATCTCAGTGAGATGCTGGTGGGTGCGGTTGAGCATGTTGTTTCTTCAGCAGGCATTTCTGAATTTTTCCTGGGTATTATCCTGATTCCAATTGTTGGGAATGCTGCCGAGCATTTCGTTGCAGTTCAAGTAGCTCACCGGAATAAAATGGATTTGAGCGTTGAAATTGCCATCTCATCCAGCTTACAAATTGCACTATTTGTCGCTCCAATTCTGGTATTCATCAGCCTGTTGATGGGTCATCCACTCACACTGGTATTCAATAACTTTGAGTTGCTTGCCCTGGGAGCTGGGGTATTGATCACGGTACTGGTTGCCGGTGATGGAGAATCCAACTGGCTGGAAGGCCTTGCCCTATTGGGTGTATACATCATACTGGCAATGGCATTTTTCCTATTTGTGGTTTGAGATGAATAAAAAAGTATCCTCCCTGATCGCGGGATTAATTATCGGTTTCATTTGTTTTGGAATATCAGTTACGCTATGGTTTTTGTTGTCGCCCCGTAACCCGGTGTATTCCTTTGTTACGCCTATTGTGACCATAATCCCTGCACCACCGATCGTGGAAACGCAAATGCCCGCAGCGGCAGAGGAGCTGGAAGCAACTCTGCCTGATGGCGTGCCACCTGATCCAGGTGGTGAGCTTAATGTGGGTATGACTGTACGAATTTCTGGCACAGGTGGTGATGGTTTACGATTACGAAGAGAGCCTGGCACGAACACAACCCCGATCTTTCTGGGAGCTGAGAATGAGGTTTTTGTTATTAAAAGTGGTCCCCAGAGTGTAGATGGATACACATGGTGGTATTTGGAAGCGCCATACGAAGAATCACGTGCCGGATGGGCGGTTGCCAACTATCTCATTGAATTTAACGAATAGCAATTTGCTTTTTTTCAATCTTACCCCTACAATATTTTTAAAACCTGCCGATGATATATAAGTAAAAGATGAAATCATTGTCAGGAAAAGCTATGGATAGACAGATACCCACCAATGACCGTGAATACATTCGCATGAAAGTTGGCGATGTAATCATGCTGTGTCTGGATGACTCAAGCGTCATACCGATACAGCGTTTGGTGGAATCTCTTGTTATCATCGGTCCCGAGAGCCTGGATGTACTTCGCGAAATCCTATCGGAGATCAGTTTGCGGCGGGCTCAAGTTCGCGATGATCAGCAACAGGTATTCCAGGGTTTCCACTCCAACCTGACAAAAATGGGAGTGATATTTAAGACCAATAACCGGGTACAATCCTTTTTTGGTATCCGACCTGTTCACATTATTAATTCATTGAAACGAAATGGTGTTCAGGATTCTGAAATACACAATCAGTGTATGCAGATGCTTGTGGATACCCGGGAATTAATGTTCGATTTCCGCTCCAAACTGGATTTGCTGGACAGGATAGAACATTACCTCATCGATTGGACATGGGCTGTGTTGTATTTTTCATCTCATCAGCAAACCGGCTGGACGAATATGCAATAAACAGGTAACAGAATCAAAACATCCAGC